>NZ_JAGUUD010000132.1:0-19622 GCF_020177535.1 Paraburkholderia sp. XV
GAATCATGCGTCAAGCTCACGCGAGATGGCGAACGGCCCTCGCGAGCCGCTTACGGCATTCCTGCCTGATGGCACGGAGCTCGGTGAGCTCGATGTGCAGGGGCTGTGGCGGATGATTCCGCACGATCTGAAGCTGCGGCAGGAAATTAACAGGCAGACACGCGTTCGCCGTCGTCGCGGGGTAGCCGATACCAATCCGATCGAGGCGTACGTCAAGGAGAAGTTCGAGCAGGCGAGGAAGAGCCGCAAAGCTGCGACCCAACTCGCTCATACGATGCGGCTGGTCAGGGCAGCGCAAACAGGCGATCTTCCCGTCGCGCCCGATCCGAACATGGTCGACACGGCGGCGCCATTGTCTGATAGCGGGTCGGCTGAGGGACCTGAAAACGGCCCGGCTGCCACGCGAGCCCGTCCCCTAAGTCTTTCAATCGGTACAGGTCAGGTCTTTTAACATTGTGTTCCTGGGAGGCATCATGTCGCTTGAGATACCGCGTCCAGTCGATCCATCGCTGCACCCGCTCGTGACAGGGAATTATCGCATCGCCACGCCGGCGATCGAGGCCTTCTACGAACTGGTTGTCCGGTGCCTGCGTTACCGGATCATGGGGGCGCTCATCTACGGCCCGTCGCGCATTGGCAAGACGCGGGCAATCGAATACGTGAGGCTGCTGCTGGCGCGCAACTACCCCCGCATGACGAGTTTCCACGCGCAGTGCGAACACAAGCCACGGCATGCAGAAGGGCCGTTCTTCGCGAATCTGCTGGAGGCCGTGAACGATCCGGATCCGAATGCGGGCTCCAACCCTTCGAAAAGAATGCGACTGACGCTCAGGATCCGTCAGGCCGCATCCATCGCGGGCAGTGGGGTGGTGCTGCTCTTTTGCGACGAGGCCCAGCGCTACGACGAAAACGAATACGAATGGCTGCGCGATGTTCATGATGCGCTGGACCGGTGCACGTGCTGGTGAGCAGGGGCGTGGGTTTGCAGTCGTTGCTGCTGAGGCTCGCGCGCTCGCGCAGCGTAGCGCCAGTGCGGCCAAGGAGATCAAGAGTCTGATTGGCGCTAGCGTCGCGAAGGTCGAATCAGGCGCGAGGCTCGTCGATGACGCCGGCAAGACTATGGACGAAATTGTCGTTCAGGTGAAACGCGTCTCGGACCTGATTGCCGAGATCAGCTCGGCCACCATCGAGCAGAGCAGCGGTATCACGCAAGTCAGCCAGGCCGTCAGCGATCTCGACCATATCACGCAACAGAACGCCGCGCTGGTGGAGCAGAGCGCGGCGGCCTCTGAAAGCCTGAAGCAGCAGGCAACCCGCCTGGTCGATGCGGTGAGTGTTTTCTGCTGACGTGCTTGCCCAGGGTCTGGTTCTCCAGGTCGCGAATGCGCGGATAGACCTCGGGAGATGTGCTTGACGTAACAGGCTCGCACTAACGAGTGGGCGTAGCGCGACCAGGTTGTGTGACATCCGGTCTGACGGAGACTCGTGAGCGGACGGCCCACGCAGGCATTGCGTCACTGGTCGAAGCGGGTCGATGACAGTCAAACGCTATCTGTCCTCTGGCGGGCATCCTGTGGAAATAAGCAGGCGGATATCCCCATTCCTTGCTGATCTGCTGCGGCGATCAGGTATGTTGGAAGCGCTCCAGCAGCCACCTACCTGCCGGGCCTGGCAATCGGTCACCTAGATAGGCGGCCTGGAAAGGCATCACGCCTGCGGATGGCCCTTCCAACTCAATGCGCACCAGACGGCCTTCCTTCAGGTCCTCGCTGATCAGCCAGAGCGGCATGTGCCCCCATCCGAGGCCGGCACGCAGGAAGGCATGCTTCGCTCCAAGGTCGGCGAGCCGCCAGATGTTCTTCCCCTGCACGCCATAGTCGACCCCGTCCGTCAGGGAGGAACGATCAGTGAGCACGAGTTGTGTTTCGTCCAGCAGACCCCGGAGTGCAACGGGAGCTTGTCTGCCGGCCAGCGGGGACCCCGGCGCGACCACTGTCACCATTTCCTCGCTGAACAGGGGTTCGCCTACGAGCCCCGGAGGAAGGAAAGGCAGCGTCCCGGTGATACCGATGCTGCACTGACCATTGAGCACGAGTTCGGCGACGCGGCCTAGCGCCTCGACATGGAGCCTGAGCGGTGTAGATGGGAAGCGCTCCTTGAAGCTGCCGAGCGCATCGGTCAGGCACTGCTGCGGAAACATGACGTCAACGACGATGGCGAGTTCGGGTTCCAGCCCGGCGGAGAAGCTGCGTGCCTTGGCCTTCAGTGCATCAGCGCTCGTCACGATGCGGCGCGCGTCAGCCAGCAGGTTCGTTCCCTGCGTCGTCAGCTTGGGGTAGCGGCCGACCCTCTCGAACAGCGGGACATCAAGCTGCGCTTCCAGATTCGCAATGGTTTGGCTGACCACCGACTGAGCGCGGCCGATGGCGCGGCCAGCCGCGGAGAAGCTGCCGTTGTCCGCGGCGGCAACGAAGGTGCGCAGGTGATCGAGTGAGATGCCGTCAAGCAAAGTATCGACTCTATAGATACGTTATATCGAATAATATAGGCTTTTCGAAGAGGTAAGGAAGCCCTACGCTGAAAGGCAAGGAGCTTTCCATGTCACGAAAAATTTTCATCATCGGTGCATCCGGGTTTGTCGGAGGTACCCTCTCCAGACACTTCGTAGCGGAAGGGCATCAGGTGCTGGGACTGGCGCGATCCGACCGCGCCCAGTTTTCCCTGAAAGCGGCTGGTATCGAAACGATGCGCGGCGATCTCGATGCCGACATGGCCTCAGTGCTCGCTGCGGCGCAATCGGCCGACGTGACCGTCTACGCCGCGCAGGTTGCCTTCGAGCGCGAGCCGGCCATCATCCGGATGCTGTGTCAGGCGCTCGCCGGACGCGGCAAGGCGTTTATCTTCCTGTCGGGCAGCGGCGTTTTCATGCAGCGCACCGGCGGGGGGTGGAGTCCGGACAGCTTTGCCGAAGACGATCCCTTCGTGCCGGAGCCGTTGGCGGGTCCCCGTGTCGAAGCTGAGGGCATCGTCCGCGCAGCCGCAGAGCACGGCCTGCGAAGCATGGTGATCCGTCCGCCGGTGATTTGGGGGCCGGGCGACAACGGCCCGGTGGCGAGCGTATACCGCTCCGTCGCGCTTACGGGGGCCGCCGGCTACATCGGTTCGGGACTGGCTGCCTATTCCAACGTGCATAGCGCTGACCTGGCGCGGCTGTTCTCACTCGCCATCGAGCGCGGAAGAGCCGGCGCGCTGTATCACGCCGTTGCCGGCGAAATCCCGAATCGCTGGATCGCCGAGGCCGTGGCGCGTGACCTGGGCGTCAAAACGCGCAGCCTGACGATGGATGAAGCGGCAGAGGTATTCGGCTCGTTCGGGGCGCTGCTCCAGTCGGCGTGCAGCCGCTCGCGCGATCCGCGGACACGAACCGAACTGGGCTGGAAACCTACCCAACTAGACCTGCTATCAGAAATCGGCGAGCCGCGGCTGCGCGCGCTAGCAGACCCACAATCCAACCAGGGAGCAAATCCATGAAGACGCATCAAAACAAGGTCGCCATCGTCACCGGCGGCAAACAGGGCATCGGTCGCGGTATCGCCACTCTTCTTGCCGAGAGGGGCGCCAAGGTAGCGCTCGTCAACCGCGAGAGCGCCGACGAAGCCGCAAAGGCGATCGGCAATGGCGCTATCGCAATTGCTGCTGACGTGGCGAGCGAAGAAGGTTGGGCCAAGATCGCTGGTCAGGTCGAGCAGGCGTTCGGTCGGGCCGACATCCTGGTACACGCTGCGGGCATCTATCCTTTGGCTACGCTCGATCAAATGACCCCTACCGAATGGCGGCGTGTGCTGTCCGTCAATCTCGACGCGCACGTGCTCGGCGCTCGCGCGATCGTGCCGCTGATGCGCAAAGCCGGCGGCGGCGCGATCGTCACGATCGGTTCGGATGCCGTCGATATGGTGACGCCGCCCGGCATGGGATTCTCGCACTACGTCGCATCCAAGTTGGGGGCGATCGGCCTGGTGCGCGCGCTTGCGAACGAGTTGGCGGCCGACAATATCATTGTCAACGCCATCCATCCCGGCATCACGGACACCGAAGGCGCCAGCGGCATGCCCAACGAGCAGAAGGCGCAGGTCTACATGATGCAGGCGATCAAGCGGCTCGGCACGCCTGCTGACATCGCCGGCCCGGTTGCCTTCCTTACAAGCGACGATGCGCGCTTTGTCACGGGGCAGACGTTGGTAGTTGACGGTGGCCTGATGCGGCTGTGAAAAGGAAAAGATGATGGCCCAAACACCGCAACGTGTGACTTGGGCGGGACGGGGCGAGCGATGACTCATGGAGTTACGCCACTTACGGTGCTTCAACGCCGTCGCTGAAGAACTGCATTTCGCTCGCGCAACTGTGATGCGCTAGCCAGGGCATCCTCCTCCCGAGATTTGTGCCGCGTGCATGCTGCTACCCGCACTAGCTCAGCGTGGAAGAGGCAGTGGTGTGAAATCAGCGATCTGATGGTGCTAGAGGGCGCCCGCTGCAATCGCATCCGCGAGACGCGGGAAGGTCGCCGTGAAGCCGAGATCGTCGCGAATGCGGCGACAGTCGAGCAGCGCATCGAATGCCGCGCCACGTTCGGACGCTGACCCGTCCGGCGGCGCGGCGCCAACCGACGCCAGCAGTTCGGCGATCTTGGGCGCGTCGTCGTCGGCCACGTTATAGATGCGGTACGCCGGGTCCGGCTTATCGAGCAGGCGCATCACGGCCTGAGCGATGTCCGCATGGTGGCCGATCGCCATCCGCTGGGTTGGCCGCCATCCCTGCATGAGCGGCGCGATTTCCGCAATATGCGGATCGCCGTCGCCGTAGACGAACGGCAGACGCAGCACGCGCACATCCAGGTGTTCCAGGCCCAGAAGGAAGCCCTCCGCGGCCAGCTTGCTCACCGGATAGGCGACAGTTGGCGCGCAAGCGTCGTCCTCCGATGCAGGGCCTCCGCCGGTCGATCCATAGACGAGGCCCGTGCTCAGAAAAACGAAACGCTTCACACCGGCGTCGCGCGCGGCGACGGCAAGCGACTGCGTTCCCAGATCGTTGACGCTATGAGTTTGCTCCGGCGTTGCACCGCGAAAAAACGCCGCGCAGTGGACGATAGCATCCGCACCGCGCACAGCCGCACGCAGCGAATCGGGATCGAGAAGATCGCCTTCGGCGAGTTCGATCTGATTCGTGTTCAGTTTAGCCGCACGAGCGCGGTCGCGTATCAGCGCGCGCAAGCGATCGCCGCGCTGCGCCAGTCGTTTGACGAGGCGGCTACCGACTTTTCCGGTTGCGCCGGTCACGAGAATTGTCATGCGAGGCCTCCAGCCAAGGAATGGGATACGAAAACTGTATCGGGCGATGGCCGGCGTGCATTGGAAAAAACGGACAGAGTGAACCCGCGTCATGCGATGACCGGGCGTCGTCTACTATATGGCCATGCATCCCGCTTCCATTTCGCGCAGACACCCCATGTCCGTTATCCAATCGATGAGCGTCGACGAATGCGTTGCGAACGAGCCGAGGGTAGCAATTGCTCGCCCCGAGGTGCATCTCGTCGTCAGGGTGGGACCGTCGGCGCATCGGGGATTGGACATGCATGTGCTCGGTGCCCGTCGGTACGTCACACGCAAGACGATTCGCAAGGGACAATGGACCGTCTTCGCGCGTCTTCAACTGGGGACTGCCGCCGCGGTGCTCGGAATGCCGGCGTCCGCCGTAGCGGGCCACACCGTGCCGGTGGAAGACGTGTGGGGCGCGGGTGAAGCGCAAGCGATATATGACCAGCTTGCGTCGGCGGAAAGCCCCAACGATGCTGCGCGTATTCTCGAACGCGCGATTGCGGCCCGGCGCGTGCCTGACCGTCTGCATAGCGATCACCCGCTGCTCGTGCGCGAAGCTGCAAAAAAATTGCTCGACGCCAACGTGTACGCGGTCGCAGCGGGCCTTGGCATCAGCGAGCGGCATCTACGGCGCGTGTTTATCGAAACGGTTGGTGTGAGCCCGAAGATGTTCTCCAGGCTCATGCGGTTTTCGCGTGCGACGGACTTGGCGCGCGTGGACTGCCGCATGAACTGGGCGAGTATCGCCGCAGAAACCGGCTTTTACGATCAGGCCCACCTCATCGAAGAGTTCCGCAACTTCACGGGCGCGACGCCCGAGGCGTTTATTTACGAACTGAGCGGCGCTCATGACCGAACACGGGCCGGTCCAGACGCAGCGCCGTTGTCTTTATCGACAGGCTGATGAAATAGGATGGCGGGCGAAGCGCGCTGATGACGTCGGCTTGATGTAGGGATTTGGGCACGACATCTTATCCTCCTTTCTGGCAACAAAGCGTCCGTCAAAGCGTGTGACGGTGGAGTCCGTGATGACTTTCCCGTCATGGTGTCGTCACCGACGCGTATCAGATCCATGATGAGCCGTGACCCGATCTGTCCGCGATCACGAAGAAGAACAAACGACCGAACGCTTCATCGGCGGTATCAGCTACGCGATGCTTGATGATTTGCTTGTGCGTTGTCAGGTCCTTCGATCAGAGGCTCGGTCGGGGGTGCCGACTGAGCATGCGACGACGCTCAGACGGAAGGGCCTGACGCTTCAAGGCCGCAAAGGGCCCCATGCATGTTTCATTCCAGACAATGATATGTTCTACCAGTTGGATATCTTTCATCGGGTGGAATATTGAATGGACAGACTGGAAGCGATGTCGATCGTGCTGCTCACGATCGAAAAAGGTAGTCTCACCGCGGCCGCAAAGGCCTTGAATATGCCGCTCCCGACCGTTAGCCGGAAGGTCACGGAACTCGAAGAGTACCTCGGCACGAAGTTGCTGCATCGTTCAACGCGCAAGCTGACCTTGACCGATACCGGCCAAGCTTACGTCGAGTCGGCCAAACGCGTCATGGAAGACATCGAGGAAATCGAACGAGCTGCGGCTGGCGAGTACACCACTCCACGGGGAGAGCTGGTTCTCACCGCACCGGTGCTGTTTGGCGATATGTACATCTTGCCCATCGTCACGGACTTCCTGGCTGCCTATCCCGAGATCAACGTCCGGTTGGTTCTCTCCGATCGGAATCTTCATCTCTATGATGACCACGTTGATATGGCTGTTCGCATCGGCACCTTGCCGGACAGCAGCATGATCGCAACCCGTGTTGGCGCGATGGATACACTGGTGTGTGCTTCGCCGGACCTGCTTGCTGCGCACGGCAAACCAAAACACCCGAGTGACCTGGAAAAGCTTCCGTGCGTTGTCTTCGCTGGTCCTTCCACCGCAACATGGTGGTTTCGGGATCCGGCGACCAAACGTGATTTCAGCGTCAACATCATCCCGCGCCTGTCAGTGACCACTGCTGAGGCCGCGGTACAGGCGGCGCTCCGTCGCACCGGTTTGACGAGGGTGTACCGCTACCACTGCGATGCCGCGCTCCGCGCAGGGGAGCTCGTCCACGTCCTTCCGAAGTTCGATGTCGAGTCGACTCCTGTCAGTCTCATCCACGGAGAGCGCGGCCTTTTGCCGCTCAAGATGAGGGTCTTCCTCGACTTCGCAACGGACCGGTTGCGGTCGGCGATGTCCGGGCTGGGTATGGCCTGACGGGCGTTCGCTCCACCGAATACGTTTCTTCCATTCCTCGATACTTTCATTTAGTGGAAGATCGGTTCTCAGAAATAGCCAATTATTGTTTTGGGTGGAAGTCAATACTATCTCTCCTACCGAAGCCACGGTGGCTCGGATCAACGGAGAAATCTCATGGCCCGCCTTGCAATCCCCTCGAAAGAAGCCGCTCCCGCCAAAGCGCAACCGATCCTCACGAACTACGAAAAAGTTCTCGGCGTGATCCCGAACTTCTTCGCCTTGATCTCGCAATCCCCTGACGCACTGAAGGCGATCGCCGACATGCACGGCGCACTCGGCAAGAGTCTCGGCCACAAGACCCGGGAACGCATCCACGTGATGACTGCCGAAGTGAACGGCTGCAACTACTGCCTGTCGGCGCACACCTACCTCGGCGCCAAGCTGCAGGGGCTGACGCCGGAAGACATGGAACTCAACCGCGACGGTCATTCGACCGATCCCAAGGCCGACGCCGCGCTGCAGTTCGCCTACAAGATCGCTACGTCGCGCGGTCACATTGAAGACGCGGATGTCGATGCAGTGCGTGCTGCGGGTTACACCGACGAGCAGATCGTCGACATCGTCGCCGAGACCGCGTTCAGCTTCATCACCAACCTCTTCAACAACACGTTCAAGACCGACATCGACGCGACGTTCCCGCCGCTTCAGACCCGGGCCCGTCAGGCCGCCTGAAGTCCGGGGGGCCGGGCGCCATATGAAACGTCTGGCTGCCTGGTCTCGCTGGCTGATTGCTCCGTTCTGACCACGCGCAATTCTCCATGCACGCGTGGTCGATCGGAACACTTCTATTGATGCAACACGCAGGATTGTCGCGCCTCGCAGGCGCGTCGATTCGTGAAGGAACAGTCGATGTCTCGCTTGCACATCTCTACGCGAGACGATGCTCCAGTCGAGAGTAAGCCGATACTGGACGTTGTCTATCAGAAGCTGGGCGTCGTGCCGAATTTCTACCGTCTGATCGGCAGCAGCCCGGTCGCATTGGCAGCATTTGCGGCTTTTCAGGACGGCTTGTCCACTACGCTCGATTCCAAGAACCGTGAACGCATTGCGTTGGTTGTTGCGCAGGTCAATGAATCGGACTACTGCGCTATCGGCGCATAGTTATCTCGCCACGAACTTTGCAAAGCTATCCCCGGACGAAATTGAGCTTAACCGCAGCGGTGGATCGAAGGACCCGAAGGCCGAAGCGGTCGTGAAATTCGCTGCGAGCGTGGCTAAACAGCGCGGTCATATCAGCGATGCCGACATCGCCGCAGTGAGGCGTGCGGGCTACGACGACGCACAGATTGTCGAAATCGTTGCACTAGTCGCCGTGAATGTCTTCACCAACTACCTCAACGAAGTGGCTAAAACCCACATCGACTTCCCCGTTGTGGCCGACCTAGCATATCGACCACATGCAGCAGAGGCTCGATGAATCATGGACCATCCGCGCTTCGCTGATCCGCGTATAGCGAAGGGACGAGCAAGATCTATTTCGGATGCGACGTCTCAATTCACGTTTCTCAGGGTATTTGATGGCGCGATTAAGCGGGTATCCGGGCAATGGCGGCCCGGGATGAGCGGCAGGACGGCATTCCGCTACATGGAACGTGTCCTGAAGCCAGAACTCGACAAGCACCTGGTCACGTTTCCGCTGATCCGCCTTGGAGAAATGACCATGCACTGCGGATTGTTCGAACAACGTGGCGCCACTGGCGGGCTGGATTTCTTCTTCTTTGTCGGCTCGTCGGCTCGTCGGCTGTTCGGCCGGAAGACGGTCTCATGTACCGGATCGAGGTTAGCCAGCATGCCATGCAACGGATCATTCAGCGGACGGGCCGAACTGATGTGCGTGCGCTGGTACGTGGCCTATCCGCTGAGCCTGCGTCATATTGAAGAGATGGTCGCTGAGCGTGGCATTTGCGTTGATCATTCGTCCGTGCATCGCTGGGCGCTCAAACTGTTGCCGGTGCTGGAGAAGGCGTTCCGCCGCCGCAAGCGGCTAGTCGGAACGAGCTGGCGAATGGACGAGAGTGTGTCACGAACACAAGCGAAAGCTTGTGGTGCTGTACTGAAAATGGGAGTGGGCCTCCCGGAGCCGGTTTGCAGGAGCAGGCTTCAAACCGCCCGGTGCTGCTGCGTTCAAAAGGCGTGGTGGAGAGCGACCGTGGAAACGTCGTCCGTCAAGGATGGCAGGTACGTGTTGAGAAGATGAGCGAAAGCGAACCGTTCGATGATGCGTCGTTAATTCGTCAAAGCGCTGTCAAAACCGGAGTCATTTCGTCGCTCCGGGATCAGTCAGGACGGGACCTGCTTACGGACCTGTCGGCAGCCGGCGTAGAGGCGGCACGAGCTCAACACAGACTTCGGTATGGAACGTGAGAACCTTGCTCCGGATGCAAAGGGAAATGACAAATGGCAGACACCATAAGGAAGAATACCGATGCCGGAGTGAGGGGCGGAGCTGCCCGTAGTAGTGTTGAACCCTTTGTAATGAAGGTGGAGCGAAGGGGCGGCGTTATCCTGTTGACGAAGGTCACCAACCCGCATGTCGGGGATGAGTGACATGACCTCAATGAAACCGTATTGCATTGCGAAGCGCACGGTCTGGGAAACATATCAGCTGGTGAGGGCCAACCGGGGTGCTGCAGGCGTGGACGATGAAACGATCGCCATGTTCGAGCAGAACCTCTCAGGCAATCTGTACAAGCTGTGGAACCGGATGTCGTCGGGGTCGTATTTCCCGCCGCCGGTGAAGCAGGTTGAGATACCGAAAGCCATGGGTGGTACCAGAAAGTTGGGTGTGCCCACCGTGTCGGATCGAATCGCACAGACTGTTGTCAAGCTCATGATTGAGCCGCTACTCGACCCGATATTCCATGAGGATTCTTATGGGTATCGTCCGGGCAAATCGGCGAAACAGGCTATTGCCGTAACGCGCGAGCGTTGCTGCAAATACGACTGGGTTGTTGAGTTTGACATCAAGGCGGCGTTCGATCAGATCGATCATGGCCTCCTGCTCAACGCGGTACGCAAGCACATCAAGGCGGACTGGATCCTGCTGTATATCGAGCGGTGGCTGACTGCGCCGTTCGAGACTGCAGACGGGGCGAGACTGCCGCGGGTGCGAGGTACACCTCAGGGCGGGGTGGTCAGCCCGATCTTGATGAATCTGTTCATGCACTATGCATTTGACGCATGGATGCAGGGGCACTTTCCGCAATGTCTCTTTGCACGCTATGCCGATGATGCGGTGGTCCATTGCCGCAGCGAGGCGCACGCGCAGGAAGTCATGCATGCCATTGCCGCGCGGCTGGCGGAATGCGGGTTGCAGATGCATCCTGAGAAGTCGAAGATCGTGTATTGCAAGGACCGAAGCCGCAACCAGGCCTATCCGAATGTGACTTTTACATTTCTGGGCTTTCTGTTTCGTCTGCGAAGGGTGCTGACCAAGTCCGGGCGGCTCTCAACGAGCTTTCTGCCCGGAGTGAGTCCTGCTGCCCTGCAGCGGATGAGACAGGCGGTGCGACGGTGGCGGTTGCCCCGTCAAACGTCAGGGTCACTGGTCGGTCTGGCCGAGCAATGCAATCCCACGATACGTGGCTGGTGGAACTACTACGGGGCCTTCTATCGGACGGCCATGCACGGACTCGGTCGGTATCTCGACCGCAAGCTCGTGCGCTGGAGGACTGCAGCCCGGCGTTACTTTGAGAAATCGATCGCCCAGAATGGCGTGCCCTAGACGGTGACCATCGACAGAAGCGGCGCAAATCTTGCTGCACTGGAGGCCATCAATGATTATCGTGAAACGCCTATCAAGATCCGCCAGTCCAAATATCTCAACAATCTTATCGAGCAGGACCATCGCGCGATCAAGCGACGCACCCGCCCCATGCTGGGATTCAAAACATTTCGCTGTGCCCGGATCCTTCTGGCCAGCATTGAGATTATGCACATGATCGCTAAAGGACAGATGAAATGTGTTCGCGGAACCCCGTCCGCCGCTGATCAATTCTACGAACTGGTAACATAAGCAGTACTTTGCATATAGATCAACTTTCCTCCGCGACCCGTACTGCGACAAAACCGTCCACCTCAGGTGGACGTGGCCCGTGGGGCAGAAGCCCACTCAGCGACACTGCCCTGTGCCCATCTCGATTCTTTGCGTCCACGTTTGCTGGCGCGCTGGCGGCGCGGGGCAGGGATTCGCGTCTATTTCAGGGTCAAGCGAGAGATGCAACGCAAAGTACAACACCAAAAACGATAATTGAAGTTGTAATCGACGACGCGAAACTAATGTCGGTCAACACGTGCATCGCGTGGCCTACTGTGAGTGTGAGAACGTATACGTAGAAGCCAACGAAAACGCCGTGATTGCGTTTTCCGTCAGAATCTCCTGGACGCCGAGACGATAAACTCATGGTGGTCTTGTTTTAACCTATTAATAGTACTACGTATTACAAATTTCATCGTCAGATGAGCGATATCTTCATAGGCCGGCGAAACGACGACTGACCTCCCAGAGAGCTGCTTTGTTGGAATCCCAATACAGTAGCGCGCGGATGGCATCGTACGTTCCCCAACGGACTTCCGTATGTTCCGCTGAAAGAACAAGGTCCTTTTCGGGGCAGTTCAAAGCAAATGCATACTCCGGGACGACCAGCATGTCAGGAGGCCAATGGCCGCGTCCGGTGAAATGCTCAACGGAAACCGACGCGCGGGTTCGTAGTGCATAGATTCGGCTCCGCGAGCCGAAGCCCACCTCTTCCTTGCACTCTCTTATAGCTGCCTGAAACGGCGTCTCCCCAATTTCGCCGCCGCCGGCAACGCCTTGCCAATGACCGTCGTCGGAGCGCCTGAGAGCAGCGTACGTCACCTCGTGGCTATCAACGTGGTACGGGATGACAAGAACCTGAAATGGCGCACGCATCGAGTGACTCCGGTGAACCAAAGCTGCTTTGGATGGCAAACCTTCGTTAGTTGGCAACCGTTCGCGCCGACTGAGTCCGGGGCAACGCGGCGGTTCCGCCCAGAAGCGTTCGCGCAAGCTTGCCATCGTGGCGTGCTAGCTCTGCGAAGACATTGTCCAGGTCGCCCATGGTCACCTTGCCGGGACTGCCTCGCATGATGCTCTGCTGCGCTAATCGGCGGACGAGTTCTTTTATGAATGCAGCGCTAACCCCTGTTGTCTTGGCCACGGCAGCCTCGGCAACATTGATCGGGATTTCCATGGCACTTCCATAAAGCTCAAGCAGCCTCAGGCGACATTCGTCGTCGGGAGCCGGTATCTCGATGGCTTGGTCGATACGGCCGGGACGACCCGCGATGGCATCTTCGATGTCGTCAGGGCGGTTGGTGGTGAGGATGAAGAAGATCTGTGCCGATGGACTAAGTCCGTCCATTTCATTGAGGAGGCGATTGAGCATTGCCTCCTCTTTCATCTCCCTCATCTGCGTCCTGTCCCTGCCAATCAAATCCACATCCTCGATAACGATGATGCAGGGCTGGAGGAGCTTTGCGAGGTTGACATACTCGTCGAGCGCCGCGACCTGTCCGGCCGTGATGAGCAGCGTCGTGTGATGCTCCAGATTGGACGCAAGGTAGCGAATGATGTGTGTCTTTCCGGTACCCGGTGGCCCGTAAATCAGGATTCCCTTCTGTTGGGAATGACCGAGCTTCGCAAGCGCTGGTCTGCTCTTCGCGAACTGGAAGATGTGGAGGTCAAGCGCTTCCATCGTGGCGGGTGAAAGAATCACCTCTTTGCGCGTGACCGTGTTCAGACGATGCACAGTGACGCCCCTGGTCTGTCCGACGTAGCCCTCCTTGTCCTCAAACGAGAGCACTTTTCCCCGATAGAGGTTTGTCTTCGAAAGCGCCTGCTCGATGGTCTCGAACGTGCGAGTCACGAACGCCGCGCTATCCGGTGACGGGGAAAACGCAACCTCCACATTGACGGTGCGAGGTCCTCTCGGAGGTTCGAAGCGTGTGAAAAGAACGGCTGCGCGAAGATTCGACTGGTCGTGTACCAGCCAGAGGGCGTTATCCAACCCTTCGACCGGCTCATCTTCGCCGACGTCGATAGATTCATAGCGTACTGGCGTCAGAGCGAAGTCCGCTGGCGCCGAGCCTCGCGGTTCGACAAAGAGACCAGAGATGCGCGCAGGCATGAAGCTTTCGTGTGCTCGATTGATACCGAGAAGGCGTGTCTGGTATGCCGTGAAGCATTCAAGTAACGCTGCCTGGACCTCCGTCCGAATGTAGCTCGGAAACGCTCGCAAAGCGGAGGAAAGTTCGGCAGTCGGAACGTCTCCAAAGTGCTCTTTGACGGCCTGCCAGGCATGCGTGTGTGGACTCTTGTTCGTGGCTTGTTCTTCCTGCACGTTTCTGCTCCCGGAAACTCAATTTCGCTCCGACCTCGTTTGGCGAAATAAGTGTACAGGGGAAAGCCTGGAATAAAATTCCAATTTGACGAAGAGCCGTAGCAATCGCATAGAAGCGGCGGCGCGCCCACGGCTTCGTGAAGAAGGTGGTGCGTTGGTGCGGGAGGAGGGGAAAAGGCGTACGCTCCTCGGCTCCGTCACAAGTTGTTATCGACGACTCAGTTTGGCCCCGCGCCATATGCCAGTCTTAACGAATGTTCCCTCGGCGAGCAGTGCGAGCACGCCGCGCTGATATACCTGGGCGCTGGGTGTCGGCCCGCGTAATGCAAGCTCCAATACCTGGTTCTAACAGACATAAACAGCGAGCGGCGCGTCGATGGCAACGGCCCCGCCATCGGCAAGACGCAATCCCGTCAGCAGGTGCGTCGCCCAAGACCTCGACCACGGGGCTGCTTTCAATGCGCAAGTTTCTAATTTTGAGCAGGGCCGCGTTCTCGGCATTCATCTTCGATGATGCCCTGTGTGAAGAGCGTCGTTGGCCCCCAAACTGGAATCAGCAACGCTTGGTGAATTGACCACATGTTCGTTGCCTGGACAGCGAACCTCCTGTCGGCAATCTCGTAGTCGTGGCACAAGGGACAATGGAGCACGTGGGCACCCCAGCGCTCTTCTGGACTGGCAGGGTGTTGAAATACCTCCCACGCACGTCATCAGTTAGCGAGGGGTAAACGTTGAAACGAAGAATCCGACAACACTGGGACTGAAGCGATGCGCGGAGCGGACGGCTATACCGAGTCGATGTTTACGATGTCCAGGCTGGATGACTTCGTTCCGGCCAATCACCCGTAGCGACCGATTCGGCTGTGGTTGAACGATGCGCCCACTCGCACGGATTCGGTCTTCTCGCGCATGTACGAGAGCGACGCCGCGGGCGGACGCCCGAGCATCGCGCCGGGGAAGCTGATTCTCGCGCTGCTGTTGCAAGTGCCGTATTCGATTCGCAGCGAACGCATGCTGATGGGGCAAATCTCCTACACAACGTGCTGTTTCGCTGGTTCGTCCGACTGGCGATGGGCGATGCGGTTTGGGACCACTCCACTTTCAGTAGAAACCGCGACCGACTGATGGCCAATGATGTCATGGTCAGTCTGTTCAATGAGACGGTCCAGACGGCACGCGTGCGTAGCCACCTGTCGTGAGAGCATTTCAGCGTCGACGGCACGCTCATTCAGGCCTTGGCGGGACACAAGAGCTTTGTGCCCAGGACGAAGTCGGATGACGACTTTGGCGTACCTGTCAAGCCACTAGGATTTAATTCAATATAACGGAGATATGATGAATAATCGTCCTGAGAATTCAGGTAGTGACATCGAAAAAAACTAATCGTTCCACGCGTCGAGATCAACGGCTATGGTGCGTTTATCTTGACAGGGCCATCAAGTTGCGGAAAGGGTGAGGTAGCCAAGGCGCTCTTTAACTTGCTGAGCATTCCAGAGGAGCGATGGCTTTCTATGGGAAGTATTCTGAGACATGCATGTGAGCGCGCCTACGCTTCACCGAAGTTTATGCAAACGTTGTCTGAGCGGTACCAAATCGGAAACACACTAAGGGTGCTGCACTTGAGCATTAGCAAACAGGAAATGCTACAGCGCGCAGAGAAGCGGCAGAGAATAGATGATAATTCTTCTTTTCTACTTAAGCGTTACGAGTTCTACGTTGAAAGCGTGCAGCCAAGCGTTGACTACTTAAAAGAGCGACTTGGGCCGGAAAAAACCGCACTAATTTACGCACATCAGCCAGATTACGACGAAATTGACGGCATCAAGACCTTAAATTTAACGCGATCAATAAACAATGTGGTGCATTCTTCATTGGTCAGCATTGGCGTTTCTAGAATATTAAGTGACGCGCTTGTTGCGTCCCTTTCATGAATAAGCCGTGAGCATTTGCTATTAGTGCTCGTCGCATCGTCGTCGCCTCCTTACTGGTGCGTAGAGAGGCAGCCGGGGCGCTCAAATCTGCTGAAGTAGCAACGTCTATGTGATCAATCTGAATGACAGTTTTCGACATATTTGAGTGCCTCCGTTGAGTCGTCGACGGACCTTCGATGCGCAGCGGTGTGTCGCAGAAGTGTTGCGTGAATACCAGGAATCGGTTATAAAAATACCGTCGGCCACAAGCTGGAACTGTCGTTTTCTCCCGCCTACCTTCGGAGGATGCTATGTCACCGTTAAACGTAACGATGCTCTGATCGCCGCAACGGCGTCCCTGTCTACCAGTCGTTCCCGCCTCATGCGCATGTGTCATTGCGCACAGTTTCATCCGACCGCCTCCACAATATCATCAGCTCGGTTCGTCGCTGAGCTTCGTTGCCGGCTCTTCCCTCCGTCGCCCGACATTGCCGTCGCTCGCCATTGCACGTCGTTTCCGTTAGCCAGCCCAGATCCTGGTGACAACGGGTATGACCGCGTGCGATCCGCTCCGCGCTCCTGAATATCGTCGCGTTCGCCCGATTGGCTGGCACAGCACTCGCTCGTGTTGCGGGTCGCCATGTCATGGCGCAAACGTGGACGCGTCGTCTCCCTATCTGTTCGGACACACCATGAAGAGCCAACCAATTTCTCCAGAACCGCCACGGCCGCTGACCCACCGCATTCCCGACAAGCCGAAACTCGAAGGGATCGAAACGCACTGGACCCAGCAGTGGGAAAGCCAACGCACGTACGCGTTCGATCGCCATGCCGAACGTGACGCCGTTTTTTCGATCGACACGCCACCTCCGACTGTTTCAGGTTCCCTGCACGTCGGCCACGTGTTCAGCTATACGCATACCGACATCATCGCGCGCTTCCAGCGAATGACGGGCAAGACGGTTTTCTATCCGATGGGTTGGGACGATAACGGCCTGCCGACGGAACGGCGTGTGGAAAACTACTACGGTGTGGTTTGTGATCCGGACGCGGCTTACGATCAGGACTATTGCGCGTCTCATGGCGCGCCGTCCCAGCGAGCATCGTTCGCCCGAATCAGCCGGCGCAATTTCCTTGAACTATGCCATCAGTTGACGGAAATCGATGAGATTGCGTTCCGCGACCTGTTCGTTCGCCTCGGCATTTCAGTTGACTGGAGCCTCGCCTATGCGACGATCGACGAACGTGCGCAGCGCATCAGTCAGCGTGCGTTGCTGCGGAATCTGCAACGTGGCGAGCTCTATAGCCAGCAAGCTCCGTGTCTGTGGGACGTGACGTTTCAGACGGCAATCGCACAAGCCGAACTCGAAGATCGCGAAATCGCGAGCGCCTATCATGATCTTCGTTTTGTCGACGCTGACGGGAACGACGTGGTGGTGTCGACCACCCGGCCGGAATTGCTACCGTCTTGCGTCGCGCTGGTTGCGCATCCCGAGGACGAGCGTTTTCGCTCATTGATCGGCGGCCGGGTTCGCTGTCCGTTATTCGGCATGGAGGTGCCCGTGATGGCCCATACGCTCGCCGACGCGGCCAAAGGAACAGGTCTCGCGATGATCTGTACATTTGGCGACCTCACTGACGTGATTTGGTGGCGCGAGCTGAATCTGCCGGCTCGCGCCGTTATCGGCAAGGACGGCCGCCTGGAGCGTGGTACGCCGGACTGGATTGAATTGCCGGAAGGTCGCGCGTTGTACCTGCAAATCGCAGGCTGTACAGTCGCGGAAGCACGCCGCCGGATCGTCGGGATGCTGACATCGAGCGGCGACCTGATCGGTTTGCCACGTCCGCTTACGCACGCCGTCAAGTTCTTCGAGAAGGGTGATCGCCCGCTTGAAATTATCGCGACGCGCCAATGGTATCTGCGCAACGGCGGCCGTGACCGGGCGCTACGCGATGAACTTCTGAGGTCAGGTGAAGCGCTTCGCTGGTATCCCACTTTCATGGGGAGCCGCTACGCGAACTGGGTCGGCGGTCTGAACGGAGACTGGCTCATCAGTCGTCAACGGGTTTTCGGCGTGCCGATTCCGCTGTGGTATCCGCTCGATTCGCACGGTCGCCCTGACTTTGGCGCACCAATCCGCCCGGACGAGTCGACGCTGCCGATCGACCCGCAGTCACATGTTCCACCTGGATTCGCTGAACATCAGCGAGGACAACCCGGCGGATTCATCGGCGAAACCGACATCATGGACACGTGGGCGACAAGCTCACTGACACCCCAGATTGCAGCACGCTGGGAAGAGGCGGACGGCTGCTTCGAGCGTGTGTTTCCTATGGATCTTCGCCCGCAGGGGCACGACATCATCCGGACCTGGCTGTTCTCGACTGTCGTCAGATCGAACCTGGAAACGAGGCAGTTGCCGTGGAAAAACGCGATGCTGTCCGGTTGGATTCTGGACCCTGACCGCAAGAAAATGGCGAAGTCGAAGGGAAACGTGGTGACGCCAGCGGCGCTGCTCGACGCGCACGGTTCCGACGGCGTTCGCTACTGGGCGGCATTGGGGCGTCCGGGCATGGACGCGGTGTTCGACGAAACACAGATGAAGAACGGTCGGCGGCTGGCGTTGAAGTTGTTGAATGTGTCGAAGTTCGCATTAGGCTTTGGGCATGCTCCCGACGGCATTCTCACCGAGTCGTTAGACCGCGCGATGATTGGGCGCCTCTCGAAGATCGTTGAACTCGCTACTGCGGCGCTTGCCTCGCTCGACTACAGCAAGGCAATCGAGCAAACGGAAGCCTTTTTCTGGTGGTATTGCGACGACTATGTGGAGCTGGTGAAGTGCCGGGCGCACGGCACGGGAAGCGGTGCGGTATCTGCTCATCGGGCACTCGCGGAATCCCTTTCGGTCCTGCAGCGGATGTTCGCCCCGTTTCTGCCGTTTGCTGCGGAGGAATGCTGGTCATGGTGGAACGATCGGTCCATTCATCGCGCTCCGTGGCCGGACTTCCACTCGATTGAAGCGCTCGCCGGACCGGAGGAGACTATTGCAACGGTCGACGTGGTCTCCGATGTTTTGCGGGAGATTCGCCGCGTCAAATCGGAATCGAAGCTGTCGATGAAGGCGCGTATTGCCCATTTGATCGTCAACGATTCCGCGCAGCGGTTAGCGCTTTTACGATCCGCAGAGCGCGATTTGTGCAGTGCCGGGCAGGTTGATCAGATCGAAACGACTGCATCTGAGTCGTTTCGGGTTAGCGTAACTCTTGCCTGGAAGACGTAATCCGCGTGATGGGCGTTCAATCGGCAGTGCCGTTGTGATTACTGCGATAGGGGTTCCGCCTTGAGGGAGCTTGCGTCGGGTGCCTCAGACGTCTCTGTAATGGCGTTCGAGGCATCACTTCACCCAGTTTGGAGGACGGGATTGCAGGTCAGAGATGGCGAACGACCGGCGTTGAATGGCCGCTGTCGAGAATCCGGACGGACTGCTGAGGGTCGCACCGGGACTTTGGAGGGCGTTGTCACGTTAAGGTCTTCGAGAGGCAAGTGGGCACAGAACGTACATTTGCTCAGAAATCGGACGGATCTTGGGTAAGCCCAGTGAAACGATGCCATCCGGCAAAGAGTGTGGCGAGCTGTTTGCGATAGAGTGATGCACGCAGTAAATGTCGCTTGAGCGC
>NZ_JAGUUD010000133.1:0-19408 GCF_020177535.1 Paraburkholderia sp. XV
GGCGACGCCTGAAGCACGCTAACAATTCGCGGATGCCAGCGAAAGCAAAAGCAAACCGCGGATGCCAGCGCAAAGGCATGAACACCGACCAGCGGCGCCAGAACCACAAAAAACATATCGCGGATGCCAGCGAATACCAAACACACCAAACGGCGTAGCCCGCGCCTCGGAGGCACAACGCGGATGCCTGCGCAAAAAAACCGCCCCCCTCATCCACGATGCAGCTTGAAGTCCACTTCCCTTGCCCGCCCTTCCAACGACAACATCGCCCGCGCCGCCGGCGCACGGCTCACCACTTTCCCTCGGCTCACCACGACCAGCCGCGCCGCGCGCAAGCGTATCGCCTCCACAGCATCGCGTGCGTCGAGCACAACGAGATTCGCGTCGCAACCCGGCTCGATCCCGTAACGTTCGAGCCCGAGAATACGCGCCGCGTTCACCGTGACGGCATCGAAGCAAGCATGCATCGCGTCAATACCCGTCATCTGCGCGACGTGCAAGCCCATGTGCGCCACTTCGAGCATGTCGCCAGAACCGAGGCTATACCACGGGTCCATCACGCAATCGTGGCCAAACGCGACGTTGACGCCCGCCGCAAGCATCTCCGGCACACGTGTCATGCCGCGCCGCTTCGGATAAGTATCCGAACGACCTTGCAACGTGATGTTGATAAGCGGATTCGCGATCGCCGCCACGCCCGATTCGCACATCAGCGGCAGCAGCTTGCTGACGTAGTAGTTGTCCATCGAATGCATCGACGTCAGATGCGAGCCCGTCACGCGCCCTTGCAGTCCGAGTCGATGCGTGTGAGCCGCGAGTGTTTCGATGTGACGCGACAGCGGATCGTCCGATTCGTCGCAATGCATGTCCACGCGCAAGCCTTTCTCTGCAGCGAACTCGCATAGCAATCGCACCGACTCCGCGCCGTCCGCCATGGTCCGCTCGAAATGCGGAATGCCGCCGACCACATCGACACCCAGCGCAATCGCACGCTTGAGGTTGTCGAACGCACCCGCACTGCGCAGCAGCCCGTCTTGCGGAAACGCCACCAGTTGCAGGTCCATATAAGGCGCGACGCGGCGCTTCACTTCGAGCAGCGCTTCAACCGCGAGAAGGCGCTCGTCGCACACATCGACATGCGTGCGGATGGCGAGCAGACCCCGCGCGACAGCCCAGTCGCAATACTGCAGCGCGCGCTCGACGAGCGCTTCCTGCGTCAGATGCGGCTTCAGCTCGCCCCACAGTGCGATGCCTTCGAGCAAGGTGCCCGACGCGTTCACGCGCGGTAACCCGTACGACAGCGTCGCGTCCATGTGGAAGTGCGCGTCGATGAACGGCGGCGTGACGAGCGCACCCTGCACGTCGATCTCTTCACGTCCGCCCGCAGCCAGGTTCGGCGCGACGGCGACGATGCGCCCACCTTCGATGCCGATGTCGACGGGGCCATTCTGTTTCGGGGCACTGCGCGGCAATACGGCATTGCGGATGATCAGATCCATGGGCGGCTCCTTTGCATGACTACGATTCTATCGGCGGAAGAAATCCATGGGGAAGCATCCTGATGGCATAGGACAAAAGACCGTACCGTACTGGCCAGCCGCGTGCGATCCGTACTGCTCACCCCGGCGGCTCGCAGCCTATACTCGACGCGATCAACCGGTACGGGCAAGAACGCAAGATGAAAACGATAGGCGTGATCGGCGGGATGAGCTGGGAATCGTCGGCCGAGTATTACCGGCTGCTGAACCGTTATGCGAAGGCGCGTCTCGGCGGTCATCACAATGCGCGCAGCGTGATGGTGACCGTCGACTTCGCACCCGTCGAAGCCAACCAGCGCGCAGGCGACTGGCACGCGCTCGGCGTCCAGATGGCGGATGCCGCGCGGCAACTGGAGCGCGGCGGCGCCGACATCGTGCTGCTCGCGACGAACACCATGCATCGCGTGCACGAAGCGATCGAAGCGGCGATCACAGTGCCCTTCCTGCATATCGCCGATCCGACGGGCGAAGCGCTGCGCGCAGCTGGCATCGGGCGAGTCGGCTTGCTGGGCACGCGCTATACGATGGAGCAGACCTTCTACGCGGGACGCCTGCGCGAGCGCTTCGGCCTCGATACGCTCATTCCCGGTGACGATGGCCGCGCGCACGTTCATCGGATCATCTACGACGAGCTGTGTCACGGCATCATCGAGCCGTCGTCGCGCGCGATCTATCAAGACGTGATCGAAGACCTGAAGGCGCGCGGCGCGCAGGCCGTCATTCTCGGCTGCACGGAAATCGCGCTGTTGATCCGCCAGGAAGACTCTGTTCTGCCTGTGTTCGACACCACTGCGCTGCATGCGAAACACGCTGTCGACTGGGCGATCGAAACCGGCCGTTGATGAGATGCAATACCTCGCCGCGAACGCACAACACAATAAGATGAAAAAACTTCGTTCAAATGTTTGACGCATGGCGAAGGTGTCCGTACAATTCGCCTCTCTGACGCGGGGTGGAGCAGTCTGGCAGCTCGTCGGGCTCATAACCCGAAGGTCACAGGTTCAAATCCTGTCCCCGCAACCAGTTTCAAAGGCATCGTGTCCTGCTCCACACGGCCTCGAGCAGTACAAGCAGTGTTACGCATCCAAAGCCCGCATCGCCCAAAGCGTTGCGGGCTTTTGCGTTTTTGCCTATGCAGGTTGCCGTACTGAGCGGCGCTGCCCGATCGCGGTAAGATTCCATCCAGCACCTGATACAACGAGAACGAGCGATGAAATTAGCCACGTGGAATGTGAACTCCCTGAAGGTTCGTCAGCAGCATGTGATCGACTGGCTCGAACTCAGCCAGACCGACGTGTTGTGTCTTCAGGAACTGAAGCTGCCCGACGAAAAATTTCCGCGCGCCGAGCTCGAGGAAAAGGGTTATCGCAGCTGGTTCGCCGGTCAGAAGACGTATAACGGCGTCGGCATTCTCGTGCGCGACGGCGTGAGCGTCGACGAAGGCAGCATCATGCGCAACATACCCGGCTTCGAGGATCCGCAGCAGCGCGTCATCGCGGCCACCATCGAAGGCGTGCGCGTGGTCTGTGCCTATTTCCCGAACGGCCAGGCGCCCGGCACTGACAAGTTCGCCTACAAGCTGCGCTGGCTCGACGCGCTGCACGACTGGATCGCCAGCGAACTCGCGCAGCATCCAAAGCTCGCGCTGCTCGGCGATTACAACATCGCGCCTGAAGACCGCGACGTGCACGATCCGAAGGCGTGGGAAGGACAGAACCTCGTTTCGCCGGAAGAGCGGGCGCAGTTCAACCGCCTCGTCGAACTGGGTCTCGTCGATTCGTTCCGGCTCTTCGAGCAGCCCGAGAAGACTTTTACGTGGTGGGACTATCGGATGCTCGCGTTCCGCCGCAACGCGGGCTTGCGCATCGACCACATTCTGCTGTCGAAGCCGCTGGCCGCAAGCTGCACACATTGCGACGTCGACAAGACGCCACGCAAGTGGGACCAACCGTCGGACCACGCGCCTGTCGTCGCGCTCACCGAATAACTCGCGGCAGAAACACAAGCGTATTAGCAAAGAAAAAGCGGCTCGATAGCGCATCGCGCCATCGAGCCGCTTTACATTGTCGCGTGCAACCACAGCACCACTCGCGCACGCCCCGAAGCATCAACGCTTACGGTTCGAGATTCAGCTCCTGAATCTTGCGCGTGATCGTATTGCGACCGATGCCGAGCCGCTCGGCCGCTTCGACCTTGCGCCCGCGCGTAAAGTCGAGCGCTTCGCGGATCACGGCCGCTTCGAAACGGCGCGACAGTTCGTCCATCACATCGGCGGCGTTCTCGCGCAACAGCTTCGCGACTTCCGTGCGCAGCCCGCTCTCCCACGCCGCGACAGGCGACGGAATCACCACGCCGCCGGCCGCGACGGGTGCACTCGTGCCCGTGGCCACGCCGTTCGTGACGCCCCCGTTGCCCACTGCGCCGTCGATCGGCAGCGATCCCGCAGACGTCGCGAATTCCGCCCCGGCCTGCTGCGTCGAGACGAGATCGGGCGGCAGGTCCTTGATCTCGATCGTCTGCGCCGGCGCCATCACGGTCAGCCAGTTGGCGAGATTTTCAAGCTGACGCACATTGCCGGGAAACGGCAGCGACGTCATATACGCCAGCGCCTCTTCCGACACACGCTTGGGTTCGACGCCGAGATCGCGCGCACTCTTCTGCAGGAAATGGCGCGTCAGCAGCGGAATGTCCTCGCTACGCTCGCGCAGCGCCGGCAAGCGCAGACGGATCACGTTCAAACGGTGATACAAGTCCTCGCGGAACAGCCCTTGCCGCACACGTGATTCGAGATTCTGGTGCGTCGCGGCGATCACGCGCACATTCGCGCGCAACGGGTTATGTCCGCCGACGCGATAGAACTGCCCATCCGACAACACGCGCAACAGACGCGTCTGCAAGTCGAACGGCATATCGCCGATTTCATCGAGAAACAGCGTGCCGTTCTCAGCCTGCTCGAAGCGGCCCTGGCGCATCGCCTGCGCGCCCGTGAACGCGCCGCGCTCATGGCCAAACAGTTCGGATTCCAGCAGATCTTTCGGAATCGCCGCCGTGTTCAATGCGATGAACGGTCCGTTCGCGCGTGGGCTATGTCGGTGCAAGGCGCGCGCGACAAGTTCCTTACCGGTGCCTGATTCGCCCGTAATGAGCACGGTCGCAGCCGAATGCGACAGACGGCCGATCGCGCGGAACATGTCCTGCATCGCGGGCGCCTGACCGAGCATCTCGGGCGCTTCGGCAACGCGGTCGTCCCATGTGTGCTCGCCGCGCATGCTTTCGTCGACGGCGCGGCGAATCAGTTCGACGGCCTTGTCGACGTCGAACGGCTTGGCGAGGTATTCGAAGGCGCCGCCCTGAAACGCGGCCACGGCGCTATCGAGATCCGAGAACGCCGTCATGATGATGACGGGCAAGCCCGGCACGCGGTCGCGCACGGTCTGCAGCAGTTCGAGCCCGGAGCCGCCAGGCATTCTGATATCGGAGACCAGCACCTGAGGGCTGTCGTGTTCCAGTGCGCCCGCGGCTTCGCGCACATTCGCGAAGCTGCGCGTCGCGAAGTTCTCGCGTGCGAGTGCTTTTTCGAGCACCCAACGGATCGATTGATCGTCGTCTACTATCCAGATCGGCTTCATATAGGTCCGTCAGAAGTCTTGTCTTGCGTGTGGTGTGACCAGTCGAGTATCAGGCGTCGAGCGGCAGCAGGATCTGAAACTCGGTGTGACCCGGACGGCTCTCCACTTCGATCATCCCTTCGTGCTGCTGCACGAAAGTCTGCGCGAGCGTCAGGCCAAGACCGCTACCGTCTTCCCTGCCCGATACGAGCGGATAGAAGATGCGATCGCGTATGTCTTCGGGAATGCCGGGCCCGTTGTCGACGATATGCAAGTCCAGTGCCAGCTTGCAAAGACGTTTCGCGATCGTCACCTTGCGCGCCACGCGCGTGCGCAACTCGATGCGCGCATCGCCTTGCGAGATGCGTTCGCGCAGCGCTTCGGCCGCATTGCGCACGATGTTCAGCAGCGCCTGGATCAGCTGCTCCTTGTCGCCGCGCAGATCGGGCACGCTGACGTCGTAGTCGCGTTCGATCGTCAGACCGCGCGGAAACTCAGCGAGAATCACCGCACGCACGCGCTCGCAGACTTCGTGAATATTCACGTCGCCGACGATATGCGGATGACGATGCGGTTCGAGCAGGCGGTCGACCAGCGTCTGCAGCCGGTCCGATTCCTTGATGACGACCTGCGTGTATTCACGCAGTTCGTCGCGCTCGCGCGCGCCGAGTTCGAATTCGAGCAGTTGAGCCGCGCCGCGAATCCCGCCGAGCGGGTTCTTGATCTCATGCGCGAGATTGCGGATCAGCTGCTTGTTCACGGCCGTCAGATCGTGAATGCGCTCTTCGCGATCGGATCGCAAATGGCGCTCGTTCTCGAACAGTTCGAGCAGCACGTAGTCCTGCGCGCTCTCCAGGAAGCCGACTATCGCATGCACGTGCAGCGGCTCGTGACCGCCGCGTTCGAGCACGGCGTCCAGATGCGTGGCGTGGAAACGGTGAGCGGCGATTGCGGCGATGGTCGCCGTCAGTTCTTCGCCGTTCGTGAAGATGTCGGGCCAGGCCATTTGCGTAAGCTGCCGGCGCGACATTTCGAGCATCGACTCGGCCGACGGATTCGCGAACGCGACACGCAGCGTCCGCTTGTCGAGCACGAGCACGACGGTGGGCAGCGCCTCGAAGCCCGGCAGCAAACCGGATTCGACGAGTTGCGCATCATCCGACAATGCGTCGGTGTGCCCTTTTCTGGCCTTGATCAGGTTCTTCAATACCATCTTGCAGTCGGGTCTCGATAGCCTTGCATGGGACGGGAGCCAGCGCCAACGCGCGAACTTCCGTCGACAGGAGATGGTGGGCGCGCTTCATCGCACGCGGTTCAAATCAGGTCGATCACCAGCAACGACACGCTGCAGCAGCCGTTCCGCAACAAAAACGTCACAGCTTTCGATCCAACGAAAAAGGGACGGCGCCGCCGTCCCTTCGTGACCGATCGCAGCGTCGGGGCGGACGCTTCGCCGCATTTCGCGAACGAAGCGCAGCGCCACCTGGAGCGATTACAGCGAGTAGTACAGTTCGAACTCGACCGGGTGCGTGGTCATACGCACGCGTTGCAGCTCGGTTTCCTTCAGTTCGAGGTAAGCGTCGATCATGCCGTCGGTGAACACACCGCCGCGCGTCAGGAACTCGCGGTCTGCGTCGAGCGCTTCCAGTGCCTGGTCGAGGCCGGCACACACGGTCGGGATCTTTGCATCCTCTTCCGGCGGCAGGTCGTACAGGTTCTTGTCGGCGGCTTCGCCCGGATGGATCTTGTTCTGCACGCCGTCCAGACCTGCCATCATCAGTGCCGAGAAGCACAGGTACGGGTTCGCGAGCGGATCCGGGAAACGCGTTTCGATACGGCGGCCCTTCGGGTTCGCAACGTGCGGAATACGGATCGATGCCGAGCGGTTACGTGCCGAGTAAGCCAGCTTCACAGGCGCTTCGAAGTGCGGCACGAGACGCTTGTACGAGTTCGTACCCGGGTTAGTGATCGCGTTCAGCGCGCGTGCGTGCTTGATGATGCCGCCGATGTAGAACAGCGCGAATTCCGACAGGCCAGCGTAGCCGTTGCCCGCGAACATGTTCTGGCCGTCCTTCCAGATCGACTGGTGGACGTGCATGCCCGAACCGTTGTCGCCGACGACGGGCTTCGGCATGAACGTCGCCGTCTTGCCGTACGTGTGCGCGACGTTGTGAACGATGTACTTCAGCTGTTGCGTCCAGTCAGCGCGCTGAACCAGCGTCGAGAACTTCGTGCCGATTTCGTTCTGGCCTTGACCTGCCACTTCGTGGTGGTGAACTTCGACAGGGATGCCGATCTGTTCGAGCAGCAGACACATTTCCGAGCGGATGTCCTGGAACGTGTCGACAGGCGCGACCGGGAAGTAGCCGCCCTTCGTGCCCGGACGGTGACCCGTGTTGCCGCCTTCGAATTCCTTGCCCGACGACCACGGTGCTTCTTCCGAGCCGATCTTGACGAAGCAGCCCGACTGGTCGGCGCTCCACTGGACCGAGTCGAAAATGAAGAATTCCGGTTCCGGACCGAAGAAGGCCGTGTCGCCCAGACCCGTGCTCTTCAGATACGCTTCGGCGCGCTTTGCGAGCGAGCGCGGGTCGCGTTCGTAGCCCTTGCCGTCAGCCGGTTCGACGACGTCGCAGGTCAGCACGAGGGTCGACTCTTCGTAGAACGGGTCGATGAAGGCGGTGTCGGCGTCCGGCACGAGCAGCATGTCCGACGCTTCGATGCCCTTCCAGCCAGCAATCGAGGAACCGTCAAACGCATGGCCGCTTTCGAATTTGTCTTCGTCGAATGCCGACACCGGCACCGAAACGTGTTGCTCCTTGCCGCGCGTGTCGGTGAAACGGAAGTCGACAAACTTGACGTCCTCGTCCTTGACGAGCTGCATGACGTCGGCCACGGATTTACTCATAACCTATCTCCTGATTAACGAATTCGGCGGGTTCAGCCGCCGCCCAATCTAGCTGACCAGCCTCGATGCGTCCACCCCTGGGATAGCGGCAGCCGCGGAAATCTGCTGCTGGCATCGGGCCAATCTGATCGGCACCAATAAAGCAGCTTCCATGCCATGTTTTCGTTCCGCATGCGCCAGGCCGTTGCAGCCCCAATGCCGACGCGCCTTCGCAGGGAATTTGCATACACCGTTTGCGGGAATCGCCGGAGGCGGCGGGACGCATACGCACCATAATCGTGCGTTCGCGTAGTCTGCGCCCGCTTAACATTCCGTTTTGGTGCGCGTCACCCATTTTGCACCATTAACGGGCACGCCCGTCTATTCTCGAATTTCGCGCCGTGCATGGCGGCGCGACGCGCGCCGCTCCGGCAGCTTGCTAGAATGTTTTTTTGGCCCCTAGGAGATTTGCTGTCATGAGTACGCTCGAACAGTTGTACAGCCAGGCTGAAAAGCGCCGTGTCGACAACCAGCTCCCCTACGCGGGCGCCGTCACGCCTGCCGAGGCATTCGAGCTTCTGCAACTCGACCCGCGCACCCGTCTCGTCGATGTGCGCACGCGCGCCGAACTCGACTGGGTCGGACGTCCGGTGGTCGGCGACGGCCAGTATGCGCATGTCGAATGGACGCGCTACCCGGGCGGCGTGCCGAATGCCGAATTCATCGACCAACTCCGTCAGGTCGCAACGCCCGACACGCCCGTGCTGCTGCTGTGCCGCAGCGCGGCGCGCTCGAAGCTGGCGGCCATCGCGGCGACGCAGGCCGGCTTCACGAAGGCGCTGGATCTGCTGGAAGGCTTCGAAGGCGACAAGGATGGCCAAGGGCATCGGAAGACCGTGTCGGGCTGGTGTTTCCGCGGCTTGCCGTGGATTGGCGCTTAACGGATCGCACGCTGGCATAAGAAGCGCTGCCGTCGCTTCCCGGATACGCGGCGCACGGTGAACACCGTGCGCCGTTTTCATCTGGAATGGTCCGCGTGCGATGTGACAGGCGGATGTTGCTACCCGAACGGAACGCGTTGCGCCCCTTCCGCCCCGCTCAGCGATGCGGCTGTGCGTGCGCTGCCGCTTCCGGCTCGACGATATCGCCGCCGAGCAGATGCACGCCTTCACGCAGCTTCACGAATGCTGCGGCGACGGCTTCCGGCTCGCCCTTCACGCCCAGATCGATATGCCGGCGCGCATAGATGCCGCCGCGCTCCGCATCGCCGACGCTCGGCAGGCTGAACACGCGCACGCCCGGAAAGTCATGCTCGATCTTTTCCATCAGCGGCGTCAGCGTCGACTCGGGCAACTCGAAGACGAGCAGAGACCTTTCCGCGTGCGGCGTCGAATGATGCAGATGCTGGTACTTCGTATCCAGCACCCATTCGATCATCGGCCAGGCCATGACCGGAAAGCCCGGCACGAAGTGATGATCGCCGACTGAAAAACCAGGGATCTTGTTGTAGCCGTTCGGAATGATCGACGCGCCGCGCGGATACGTGCCCATATTCAGACGATGCAAATTATCCGGCGTGTTGAAATCGACGGGCGCGGACGAACTGGCGGGATGCATGTCGCGGATGCGCTCCTGGATCAGCGCCTTTGCCTCGGGGTGCAGTTCGAGCGGCACGGCAAGCGCGGCGGCTGCGCATTGGCGCGTGTGATCGTCCGGCGTCGCGCCGATGCCGCCCGTCGAGAACACGATGTCGCCCGAGGCGAACGTGCGGCGCAAGGTCGCCGTAATGCGCTCGGGATCGTCGCCGATATATTCGGCCCACGACAGCGACAGGCCACGCGCGCTCAAAAGCTGGATGACTTTCGGCAGATGCTTGTCGACGCGTCTGCCGGACAGGATTTCATCGCCGATGATGATGACGCCAAATGCCATTGAAGCCTCTTGTATCAGTAGGAGACAGGCGCTGTGCCGCGCGCGCCGTGGGGACCGTGGTGACCGTTCCCGCCATGCTCGCCGGCGCGCATCCGCTGCAGTGCGCGCAGGCAGTAATAGCCGAACCACAGCGCCGTGAACACGAGGATGAAAGCATAGATCCAGATGGTCACGGCAGTCATCACAGGAAACAGCACGATCAGCCACACGGACGACGCCCAGATCAAGGTGGGCAGCGAGCCAAGCAGCCCGCTCGCCACGCCGATCAGCAGTAGCGGAAGGCGATGCTGGCGCACCAGCGCGCGCCGCTCTTCGCTGCTGGCGTGCAACGACAGCGCATCGTAGGTCATCACGCGATAGGTGAGCCAGCCCCACAGCAGCGGCGGGATCAGTGCGAAGAACGGCGGAATCAGCCACAGCGGCAGCGTGATCACGAGCACCAGCAGGCACACGAGCGTCGTCCATATCGAATGCACGAGGCTGCCGACGAAGGTCCCGCCGCGCCGCATTTCCAGCGCAGCGAACTGCCGCTTCGACAGATGCCTGATGACGGCGGGCATCGACAGCGTCGCGATCAGCAGCAGCACGGTGACGACGATCAGCGGAATCGCGACGGCGATCACGATGAACGGCGCCACGGCCGCATGCAGCGACGAGAAGCCGAGCCAGTCGAATAGCCCGTAGAGCGTGGTCGTGAGCGGCCAGCTTTCGAGCCAGCTGCGCGTCGCACCGATCAGGGTCTGCCAGGAAAACCATAGCGCCACGCCCCACACGATCGTGGCCGCCGCGAACGGCATGAACGTCAGCCACAGCATGCGAGGATGCAACACGGAAGAAAGCGCGCGCCCGAACGAGCGCAGGAGATCATTCATGCGTAGTCGATGACGTGATGGGAATGCAGGAAAAGGAAGGAAACGTGGACAGGATAAACCACGCGGGGTGCCAGCGTCGAAAGTGCGGGCGGACGCTGATGAATGCGTCTGCAAGCGAGTGCGCGGGCGTCGCCGCGCAGCCGGTGATCGTCAGACGCGCGCCCTGCCGTAAGACGCGTCGAAAGCGAAACGCAACGAAGACGCGCTTACGCCGCGCCCCGCTGCTTCTTGCCGGCGATGCGCTGCCCAATGCGCACGAACGCGAGCCAATGCTGCGCCCAGAAACCCTCGCCGTAATGACGGCCGCTGAGCTGATCGCGAATGCCCGTCGGCTCCATTTCGCGGCTCCACGATGCGCTGCCGAACAGCATGTCCCACCACGGGAAAAGCACGCCGAAATTGCAGCCGTACTTGAGGCCTTCGTGACCATAGCCAATGGCGTGATGGCGGCGATGGAACGTCGGACTGACGAGCAGGCGCTCGCCGAGCCAACCGAAATGCAGACGGATATTCGCGTGCTGCACGCTCTGCGCGAGGTTCGTGATCGCGACGAGCACGACGAACTGCGACGGCGGCACGCCAATGAACAGCGCGATCACGGCGAAGAAACACGCCTGCAGCAGATCGTCGAGCAGATGATTGCGGTCGTCGGCCCACAGCGACATCTGCTGCTGGCTATGATGCACCGCGTGCAGTTCCCACCAGACGCCGATCCTGTGCTGCCCGCGGTGATACCAGTAGCCCGCGAAGTCGAGCACCAGTAGATACATGACGAACGTCACGAACGGCTGCGTCGTGACGCCCGGCCACAGATTGTCGAGTTCGATATTCGCGATGCCCTGCAGGCGCAGCCAGCCCTGCACCGAATCGAAAAACGGCTGCAGCGCGAAGAAGAAAAACAGATTGAGAATGCCGAGCTTGGCGATCCACGTGTAGAGCACGTCGACCCGCACCGCCTTGCGGTCCTTCCACTGCTCGACGGGCCGCAACGCTTCGAGCGGGCGCAGCAGCGCATACATCGCGCACACTTCCAGCACGCCGACGATCACCCAGTACAGGCTGTCGTACGTGTCCTCGTCGTAGTCCATCAGGTTGAAATGGAACAGCAGCGGTTGCACGACGTCGACGTACAGCAGCGTCTGGATCGACGAAACGAAGCTATCGAGGCTGGAGGCGATCAGGTGGAACATGGTGCTCTTTAGGCGTCGCGGTTCTGCTTCACTGCGCAATTCACGGCGCGCCGGCGAGGCGCGCCATCTGCGTTATCAGGCCCCGTTCGGCGCGGTGACAGGCGCGCGGTTGAAGAAATAGATGCCGTGCGGCGAACGGCCGACAGCGATCGTCTGGATCAGCTTGTGCGTGGTCAGGTCGATAACGCCGACATGCTTCGCGAAACGGAACGTTACCCACAGATAGCGTTTGTCGGCGGAAAGTTCCATGTCGTCGGGGCCCGGCATCAGTCCCGTGATGTCGCCCACGTTGGTGAGCGTGTCCTCGTCGAGGATGCTGATGGTGCTGGCCACGCGGTTCGACACGGCCACGTGCTTGCCGTCCGCGAGCGAACGGAAGTTGTGCGCGCCCTTGCCCGTCGTGATCGTCTTCACGACCTTCTGGTTGCGCCAGTCGACGACGGCGACATAGTCCGCACCCGTCATGCCGATCAGCAGATATTTGTCGCCCGGCGTCATCCACAGGCCGGCCGGCACCTTGCCGACTTTCATCTTCCACTTGACCGTCTGCGTGGCGAGATCGACAGCGGCGAGTTCACCCGACACCTGCAGCGTGACGAACACCGTCTTGCTGTCGTTCGTGAACGCCATGTGGCTCGGCATCACGGCAAGCGGCAGACGGCTCGCGAGCGTCATGTTGTGGCCGTCGTAGTGATAGATGTCGAGGCGATCGAGGCGCAGGCCCGTCGTCACGAGCCACTTGCGATCCGGCGAGAAACCGATCTGATACGGATCTTCGATGTTCTCGACCCAGCGCTGCGGCTTACCCGTTTTCGGATCGACGAACATCAGATTGTTCGACACCGAATTCGCGACGATCAGCGACGAATTGTCCGGCGTCGGCATCAGGTGATGCGGTTCCTTGCCGGTCGGCACCGTGTCGACGACCTGACGCGTCGCTTCGTCGATCAGGCTCAGCGTGGCTTCGCCGGAATTGAGCACGATCACGTTGTTAGCGAGAACTGACGGGGAGAAGAAGCTTGCTGCCGCGACGAGCGCCGCGCCTGCTGCAAACGTGCTGGTCAAACCGGGAAGGGAAAATTTGCGCATGAAAACTCACATCAGGGGGTAATCGCCATTGTAGAACGTTTGCGTGTCGCTTCGGTTGACGGCGGCAAAGGAAAAGCGGGACGTTGCGGCGCGGTGCCGCAGGGGGTGCCGGACGGCTTTCGGGTGGCTTTGCGCGCGTGGCCCCGGCCGCACCGCTGGTCGCACGAAACGATGCGATTAAACCATTTATGTATCAGACGCCGTTAGATGCCAAATAATATCAATCGAGAAAATCGCGCGATTATCCGGCGTCTGATTCCGCTATTTAAGAACGAAATTTCCGAACATTATTAATTAAGAATTACCTCATATCGCATCAAACTCCGCACGCCAAGAATTCGTGGACGCACTACCCGCTTCGACGTTTGCCAGCAGGTGGAAGCGCGCCGGTCCGCGCTGACTGAATGTGTCCGCGCCTCGACACACATCTTTCCCAACTACGAAAGCGGGTTTTGCCAGTTTCGATGCTTTGTCGTGTCCGGCGTTTCCGAGTATTTGCTGTCCAGTTTTACCGGAGTTTGAGGCATGAAAATAATGAATGAGATAGCGCAAGAACCCATTGCAATCCATCGCGCCATATTGAACGCGCGCAAGGCGCCGCGTGCGGCGCGCGCTTCGACCATCGCGCCGCTGGCGATCGCGGGTTTCGTGTCGCTGTTCGCGGCAGTCGTTGCCCATGCGTCCGTCATCATGGGCAACGGGGCAAGCGCTCTGACCATGACGGGCGTTGCGGCCGGCGACACGTCGTTCGCCGGCGGCAACGATGCGACGGCTGTGGGCGATACGTCGACTGCCAGCGTCGGCAACACCACGGCCATCGGCGCGCATTCTCGCGCGATGGCGGTGTCGGCCACGTCGCTGGGCGACACCGCACAGGCAATCGCCGCGCAGTCGCTCGCACTCGGCGCCAATTCCATGGCGAGCTTCGGCAACAGCGTGGCGCTTGGTTCAGGCTCCGTGACGCTGTATGGCGCGCAAACGGGCTACACCGCGTTCGGGTTGAACGCGCCGCAGACCTCCGTCGGCGAAGTCAACGTCGGCAACCGGACCATCAGCGGCGTGGCGGCGGGCCGCGCCGACCAGGACGCCGTGAACGTCGCGCAACTGAAGGCGGTGGCGGGCAGAATCGACGGCAGTGTCATGTACGACCGTCATCCCGACGGCTCGATCAATCGCGACAGCGTCACGCTCCAAGGCGACGCGGGCAATGGCGGCACACTGATCCACAACGTCGCCGACGCCGTCGACACGCACGACGCCGTGAACCTCGGCCAGTTGTCCGCGATGCTCGGCAATGCGGTCGGCAATATCACCGTCAACACCTCGAATCCGATGTTCAGCGCCGAGGGCTCGCCCGCCACCGAACCCGCGCAGGCAAGCGGCGCGCACTCGATCGCAGCGGGCGCGAATGCACAGGCAGGCGGCGCCAATGCGGTAGCGCTCGGCGCCGGCTCGAACGCAAGCGCGGACAATTCAGTGGCGCTCGGTCAAGGCTCGATCGCAGATCGCGCGAATACGGTCTCGGTCGGCGCTGCAGGACAGGAACGTCAGATCACGAACGTCGCCGCGGGCGTTCAGGGCACGGACGCCGTCAACCTGAACCAGCTGAACCAGGGTATGAGCAGCGCTGTCGGCCAGGCGAAAGCGTATACCGACGACCAGGTCCGCTCGGCACGCAAGGACGGTTATGGCGGCGCGGCGGCGGCGATCGCGATGGCGGGCCTGCCGCAAGCCGTGCTGCCGGGGCGCGGGATGGTCGCGATGGCGGCCGGCACGTATGGCGGCCAGTCGGCAATGGCGCTCGGCGTGTCGAAACTCTCCGACACGGGCAAATGGGCCTACAAGCTACAGGGGACGGCCAGCACGCGCGGCGAACTGGGCGGGTCCATCGGGGCCGGCATGCACTGGTAACGCGCAGCAGCAACATTCACGGGGTGTAATTCCCGCGTGCGACGTGCCAAAAGCGTCGAGTTTCGCCGCGCCGGCGGTTTGCAACGCGTATTGCCGATAGCGGCAAAACCCGGGGCGCGCGCAGCGAAGCGCGCCCGCATCGCTCAACGCTGCATCGACTCCCACACCTTGTGGAGACGCTTGACGGAAACAGGCATCGGCGTGCGCAGTTCCTGCGCAAACAGCGACACGCGCAGTTCCTCCAGCAGCCAGCGGAACTCGGCAAGCCGGGCATCCGGCACGCCGCCCCGCTGCGCGAGCGCTCGCTGGTAGTTCTGCGCGAGCGGCTGAAACTCTGCGAACTGACGCGCGTCGCGTGCCGAGTCCGCTTTCAGTTTGTCGATGCGCAGCGCGATGCCCTTCAGATAGCGCGGGAAATGACTCAACTGCACGTACGGCGTATCGACGATAAAGCGTTTGCCGACCAGCGCATCCAGCTGGTTCTGCATGTCGGCAAACGCAGCGGCGAACGGCTTCGCCTGCGCGAGTTTCTTCACGACGGCCGAATACTCGCCAAGAATCTGTCCGCCCAGGCGGGCAATCTCTTGCGCGAGCAACGTCAGCCGGCTGCGGCCTTCGTCCTTGCGCGCGTGGAAACTCGCGTCGTCGTCGGGCAGCGGGTCTTGCAGGCACGCGCGGTCGAGCGCGGTGTCGATCAGTTGATCGCGCAGTTCTTCCTGCGTGCCGCGCGGCATGAACTGCATCGCCATTTCGCGCAAGCCCGGCAGATTTTTTTCGAGGTATTTGATCGGCTCGCGCAACTGCAGCGCGAACAATCGGCGCAAGCCCGCTCGATGAATACGCGCCGCCTCGTCCGGCGAATCGAACACTTCGACGTCGCAATGCGTGCCGCGATCGACGAGCGCCGGATAGCCGAACAACGTATGCCCGCCGCGCCGGATTTCCAGAAGCTCGGGGAGCTTGCCGAAGTTCCACGTCGTCAGGTTTTCGTAGAGGGCTGTCGCGGGCGCCGCCGCTTCGCCTGCAGCGGGCGTGTGTGGCGCGGATGACGCGCCACGTGCGCCCCCGCCATTCGCGCCGCGCGCCGCGCCGCCCGCAGTTCCGCCCGCAGTTCCGCCCGCGGTCCCGCCCGCGGTCCCGCCCGCAGTTCCGCCCGATGCGCCGCGCGCAGCGACATCGCTGCCGCCCGAGCCCGCATTCGCGAGCGCCGCGCCCGCCGCGCTCGACGCGATTTTCTGAAACTGCTGTTGCGCCTGGCCGCCCAGCTCCGCGCGTAGCTGCGCGAGATTGCGGCCCATCGCGAGCTGCCGGCCGTGCTCGTCGATCACCTTGAAGTTCATGAACAGGTGCGGCGCGAGCGTTTCGAGCTTGTAGTCCGACTGCTTCGTCGCGGTCTGCGTCTGCTCGCGAACGTCGGCGATCACCGTGTCGAGCAGACCGCCCGCGCCGAAGCGCGGCCCGCTGTGCCGCTCGACGAAACCCGCCGCGTACTCCGGCAACGGCACGACGTGACGACGCAGCTTCTGCGGCAACGATTTGAGCAGCAGTTGCGTCTTTTCCTTCAGCATGCCGGGCACGAGCCACTCGACGCGCCGCGCATCTACCTGGTTCAGCGCGTACAGCGGCACGGCGAGCGTCACCCCATCGCGCGGCGAGCCCGGTTCGAAGTGATAGGTCAGCGTCATGTCGACGCCCGCCATCGTCATCCGCTTCGGGAACAGGTCGGTCGTGACGCCCGCCGCCTCGTGGCGCATCAGATCGTCACGCGACAGATACAGCAGACGCAGCTTGTCTTCCTGCTGCCCGCTCTTCTTCACTTCATCGCGATACCAGCGCTCGAACGCGGCGCCCGTATGGATACCGTTCGGCACGGCCTGATCGTAAAACGCGTAGATCAGTTCGTCGTCGACGAGAACGTCCTGGCGGCGCGACTTGTGCTCGAGCTGTTCGATATCGGCGAGCAGCTTGCGGTTGTGCGCGAAAAACGCGAGCTTCGTGTCGAACTCGCCTTCAACCAGCGCGCCGCGGATGAACAGTTCCCGCGCGCGCGCCGGGTCCTGCTTGCCGAAACTGACGCGCCGCCGGTGATACACAGGCAAGCCGTACAGCATCGCGCGCTCGAACGCCGATACTTGCGCTGCGCGCTTTTCCCAATGCGGCTCGGAGAGCGACTTCTTCAACAGATGCGCGCCGACCCGCTCGATCCACTCCGGCTCGATCCTGGCGATGCAGCGCGCGTAGAGCCGGCTCGTCTCGACGAGTTCCGCCGCCATCACCCATTTGCCCGCCTTCTTCACGAGCGCCGAGCCGGGCCACAGATAAAACTTGATGCCGCGCGCGCCCAGATAGTACGGCTCGTCGTCGGCCTTCAGGCCGATATTGCCCAGCAGGCCCGTCAGCAGCGCGAGATGAATCTGCTCGAAGGTCGCTTCGCTGTCGTTCACGCGCCAGCCATGCTCGCGCACCACCGTCAGCAGTTGCGAATGCACGTCGCGCCATTCGCGCAGGCGAAGATGGGACAGGAAATTCTGCTTGCACGCGTCCGTGAGCTGACGGTTCGACTTCTTGTGCGCGATGGCCTCTTCGAACCACGCCCAGATTTTTAGCCATTGCAAAAACTCGGAGCGCTCGTCGGCGAACTTGCGGTGCGCCTGGTCGGCCTGTTCCTGCGCGTCGATGGGGCGGTCGCGCGGGTCCTGCACGGACAGCGCGCTCGCGATGATCAGCACTTCGCGCAGCGCCTGCTGGTCGCGCGCGCCCAGAATCATCCGGCCGACGCGCGGATCGAGCGGCAGGCGCGCGAGTTCGCGGCCGAGCGGCGTCAGCGCGTTGTCGTCGTCGACGGCGCCGAGTTCGTTCAGCAACTGATAGCCGTCGGCGATCGCGCGGCCGGGCGGCGGCTCGATGAACGGGAAGGTTTCGATCGCCGTCAGATGCAGCGACTTCATCCGCAGAATGACGGAAGCGAGCGACGACCGGAGAATCTCCGGGTCGGTGAAACGCACGCGCGACTGGAAATCGGCTTCGTCGTAGAGGCGAATGCAGATGCCGTCGGCGACACGCCCGCAACGCCCTGCCCGCTGGTTCGCCGCCGCCTGCGAAATCGACTCGACCTGCAGCTGCTCGACCTTGTTGCGATACGAATAGCGCTTCACGCGCGCGAGGCCCGTGTCGACCACATAGCGGATACCCGGCACCGTCAGCGAGGTTTCGGCGACGTTGGTGGCGAGCACGATGCGCCGCGCGTTCGACGGACGGAACACGCGTTCCTGCTCCGCCGCCGAGAGCCGCGCGAACAGCGGCAGGATTTCCGTGTGCGGCGGATGGTGCTTGCGCAGCGCTTCGGCCGCGTCGCGAATCTCGCGCTCGCCGGGCAGGAACACGAGCACGTCGCCGGGGCCTTCGCGGCACAGCTCGTCGGCGGCTTCGACGATCGCGTCCATCAGATCGCGGTCGGTCTCGCGCTGCGTTTTCGGACGATCCGGACGATCCGTGCGATCGCCGCGCTCGCGGCCCGCATTGCCTTGCGCCGCCTTCACCGCCGGCGAATCTTCCGCGACGGGACGATAGCGGACTTCGACGGGATACAGCCGCCCGCTCACCTCGATCACGGGCGCGGGTTTGTCTTCGGAGCCGAAATGACGCGCGAAGCGGTCGGCGTCGATGGTCGCCGACGTCACGATCAGCTTCAGATCGGGCCGCTTCGGCAGAATCTCTTTCAGGTAGCCAAGCAGAAAATCGATGTTCAGGCTGCGCTCGTGCGCTTCGTCGATGATCAGCGTGTCGTAAGCCTTCAGCAGCGGGTCGGTCTGCGTTTCCGCGAGCAGAATGCCGTCCGTCATCAGCTTGACGGACGCACCTGGCGCGAGATTGTCGGTGAAACGCACCTTGTAGCCGACCACTTCGCCGAACGGCGTGCCGAGTTCCTCGGCGATCCGCCGGCCCGTCGCCGATGCCGCGATCCGGCGCGGCTGCGTGTGGCCGATCAGGCCGCTGCCCCCCGCGCCGAGCCCGCGTCCGAGCGCGAGACAGATCTTCGGCAACTGTGTCGTCTTGCCCGAGCCCGTCTCGCCGCTCACGATCACCACCTGGTGGCCCGCGATCGCCCGCGCGATTTCCTCGCGGCGGCCCGAGACGGGCAGCGCCTCGGGGAACGTGATGGGCGGAATGGGATTCGGCTCGACGACGCGCGCGGGCTTGCGCGGCTCACGCGGCGTGTTGCGCTGCTTTTCGCCGTCCGGCTCACGCGGCGTGTTGCGCTGCTTCTCGGCGCCCGGCTCGCGCGACGCATTGCGCTGCTTCTCGGCGCCCGGCTCGCGCGACGCATTGCGCTGCTTCTCGGCGCCCGGCTCGCGCGACGCATTGCGCTGCTTCTCGGCGC
>NZ_JAGUUD010000134.1:0-19014 GCF_020177535.1 Paraburkholderia sp. XV
CCCCGCACAGGGGCGACGCGTGAAGCACGCTAACGTAACGCGGATGCCAGCGCAACCCCAAATCACACCCCCAGCGTCGCAGACAAAAACCCCTTCAAACCACAACTTTCGCCGAACGCCCCCGCCTGGCCGTCGCAGACGACAACCCCCCGACCAATTCAAAATACTCCTCCTCAAGAAACGGCTCCGCATGCTCAAGCAAAAACCGCCTGAACATGACACAAGTCGGCGACAACTGCTTGGAAGCCAGATGCACGATCTGCCACGTACGCTCAACGGGCGTCCCGTTCACATCGAGCAACGCAATCTCCCCCGTCCGCAATTCAAGCCCAAGCGTATGCAATGAAATCAGGCTCACCCCCATCCCGGCCATCACAGCCTGCTTGATAGTCTCATTGCTCCCAAGCGTCACACACCGCGAAGGTGTAAAAAGATGCTGCCGAAACGTATGCTCGGCCACCGCCCGCGTCCCCGACCCCGGCTCACGCAACAAAAACGTATCCCCCGCCAGTTCCTGTAAATCAAACCGCCGCGCATCGCGCAAAGGATGCGTAACCGGCGCAATGATCACATGCGGATGATAAGCAAGCGGCTCAGCCGTCGTCCCCAACTCAGGCGGCGGCCTGCCCATGATCGCGAGATCCGTCGCGTTGTCCTGCAAGAGCCGCAACAACGTCTCGCGATTGCCGACAGAAAAATGCACATCCACCTTCGGATACTGCTTCGAATACCGCGCGAGCAGCTTGGGCGCGAAGTAAGTCGCCGAACTCACGATGCTGACCGTGATCGACCCGCTATCCGCCTGCGCCAGCGAAATCATCGTGTCTTCCGCATCCTTGATCTCGCCGAGAATCCGGCTCGCGTGATGCGACAGACGCTCGCCCGCTTCCGTCAGACTGAGGCGCCGCGCGATCCGCTCGAACAGCGGCATGCCGATCGCTTCCTCCAGTTGCCGAATCTGCATCGATACGGCCGGCTGCGTCAGATGCAGTTCTTCCGCCGCACGCGCAAAACTCGGCAGCCGGCTCGCGATCACGAAAATCTGCAGTTGCCTGAGCGTCAGCGAGCGGATCAGGTTCATGTGGCAATGTCCATGGGCGTGACAAGGGGCGGCAGGCGCCCGCCGCCACGCAGCGATATCGACCGGTTCAGCGGCTCGCGCGCGGTCCGGCAGGCGGTGCCGCAGGCGACGTCGGCGTGCCGTGCGCAGGCGGCGACAGCTTGCGCAGCGAGCCTTCGTAGCTCAACGACTCCGTCTTCAACGGATGCGCGAAATCGTCGTTGTCGCCGGGTACATCGGTACGCAGCAAGGACACGCCGCCCGGCACGCCGTCGGCGAGCACGAACGTGTAACGCTTGCTCGTGAACTTCGGAAAGCGCTGCGCGTTCGGATCGTGCAGATACGGCTGGATCACGATCTTGCGCGCCTTCACAGGCTTGCCGTCGACCTGTATGGTGGCGTCCGTAATGGCCGGCGACGCCGCGAGCGCCAGCCGCACGCGCTGCTGGAAATAGCGCCGCTGGCCGCCCGTCGCCTGCTCCATCCCCGCGATATCGCGCTCGAGAAAATACAGGATTACCGGATTGCACGGCAGGTTGTCCGGCAACTGCACCTTGCCGCTCGCATCGCTGACGGTGGCGTCGCCGTTCGCATTGCCCGCACTCGCGACGAGTACGCGGACCCTGTCCGTCTGCTTCTCAGGCGGCGCGGAAACGACAAGCGAATAGTCGAGCTCGGTCTGCGACGCGACACCCTGCAAATGCGGCGTGAGAAACAGCAGTTTCTCGGCGGGCGCGATGGGCGTGGCGGGTGCGCCAGGTGCGCTCGGGCCGCTCGCTGCGCTGGCGGCATCGGCTGCGCGCGCCGCGTGCGGCGAGTTCAGCCACAACACGAGCGCCGCCACCGCGGCCACGCCACGCATCGCGAACGCACGCGTGCCAAGCCGTGCGTCCGCTGCCGAAGCGCCCGTCATTTCGGCGCATCCGACGCAACGGGCGCGCTCGCGAGCGGCAAGAGCGGCACTTCATAGCTGGCGAGAATCTTGTCGATCGTGTCCTGATGGGTTGCGATCCACTGGTCGATCTTGTCGTGCCACGCCTTCTCGCCGTAGCGCACGCCCATCGAGATTTCATAATCGAAACGGATGCCCGGCTGCGGCGGGAACGGCACGAGCTTCACGCGATCGCTGGCCTGCTTCGCGAAGTAGCCCGCAATCGGTCCCCAGACGAACACCACGTCGACATTGCCCTGCGCCAGATCGTGCTGGATCATCTCGCCCGGAAACGCATTCGGGTCGCCGCTTTGCGCGCGATACGACACGGCCTGGTCGATCAGGTTGTTGTTCAGCAACCAGTCGACGGCGGGTGTCTGCGAGAAAATGCCGAGCTTCAGCTTTTTCAGCTGATCGGGCGGCAGCTTCAACAGATCGGCGGGTGCGTTGATGTTCGCGAACTCGGGGCGCTTGATGAACACCATCGCGTAAGTGGAATGCAGCCACGGTCGCGTCGTCGACGTCATGTCGTAACCATGCGGCACGCCGATGATCAGGTCGCATTTGAACTGATCGCTGTTGTCCACCTTGTCGCGCAACGTATGGCGCACGAAGCCCATGCGCTGCGGGAAGTACGTGTATTCGAGCTTGTAGCCGAAATCTTTGGCCATCGCGGCCGCGATCTTGTTCTCGAAGCCCTCGCCCTTGTCGTTCGACAGCGGCATGTTGTTCGGATCGGCGCACACCCGCAGCACCTTGTCCGCGCCGTCGTTGTTCGGCAGATTCGGCGCAGGTGCGCCTTGCGCCCGGGCGGACGGCCCGCCGGCGCATGCCCAGCACAGCGCCAGCATCGCACACACGGCATGGACGGCGGAACTTCTGCGATCGGTCATCGAGGTCTCCCGGGTTGGCGTCATGCGACTGGCGGCGCGATGCGATGCATGGCATCGCGGCACGTCATGCTCATCGCACGACTTTATCGTCACTTCGCATCGATCGCCTGCAGATCGCCGGGCTTGATCGAGCCGTCGGATCGGCCCTTCAGGTAGGCGAAGAGGTTCTCCCAGTTCTTCTGCATCATCTGGCTCGAACTGAAATCGGGCATGCCTTTGTCGACACGTCCGCCGAACACCGTACGATGAAACTCGTTCTTGTCGAGCGTCTTGAACGCATCGATCAGCGACGGACCGACAAGGCCTTCCTGCTTCGCGCCGTGGCAGCGTTCGCAGGCGAGCGCGCGCCAGGTTTTCCACCCCATCAGCGTATCGCTGTCGACCTTGTTGCCGTCGACCACCTTATACGCAACCTTCTGGGCCTGGGGAGGCGCGTCAGACGATTGTCCCCAGCTATTGCTCATGACAACAGGTAAAGCGCTCAACGCCAGTAACGCGCCTGCAAGCGACAGCACAACACGGCCTTTCATGCGTTCGTCTCCCTAATCATTTCGATTGAAGCTGCTGTTCATGCACAACCGGACCGCCGTGCGGCGCATCGCATCTGCAACGTGCCGCACGCCACTTCTGTTCGGAGCCGAAGACCGCGTACGGGCGTCTCCGGCTACGTCACTGCTGCTACGTCACTGCTGCTGCGAAACTGCTGTTGAAAACCGCGGCAACGCTTCAGGCCGTATCAGCCGTTCCCGCCCGGAATGGCGAAGATGAACAGCGTGCCGCCGAGCGCGGTGTACTTCGCCAGCTCGCGATAGCCGCCCACGGCGCCGAGGCCTTCCGTCGACTTCTGCAGGCCGGCTGCCATGCCGATGCCCGCCCAGCCGCCGATGCCCGAATACACGCCGACGAACTGCTTGCCCTGATACTGATACGTAAAGACGTTGCCGATGATCCCCGACGGCGTCTTGAACTTCCACAGTTCCTTGCCGTCCTTGATCCGCACTGCCTTGATGTAGCCTTCCAGCGTGCCGTAGAAGACGATGCCGCCTGCCGTCGCCAGCGCGCCCGACCACACCGAGAAACGTTCCGGCTTGGACCAGACGATCTTGCCCTTCGAAGCATCCCACGCGATGAAGTTACCCATCGCGCCCTTTTCGTTCGGACCGGGAAACATCGACAGCGTCGCGCCCACATACGGCTGGCCGGACACGTAGTCGACATCGAACGGCTCGTAGTCCATGCAGACGTGGTTGGTCGGCACGAGGAACAGGTTCGACGATGGATCGAACGCGGCCGGCTGTTGATCCTTCGAACCCAACGCCGCCGGGCAGATGCCCTTGACGTTGTGATCGGGACCGGCTTTCTGCGTCGAGTACGAGGCGTTACGAATCGGCAGGCCGCTCTTCAGATCGACGCTGTCCGCCCAGTTCACGGCCGGGTCGTACTTCTGCGCGACCAGCAGTTCGCCCGTCTCGCGGTTCAGCGTATAGCCGAAGCCGTTGCGGTCGAAGTGAACGATGGCAGGCGTCTTCTTGCCGTTGATCGAAATGTCGGAGAGGATCATTTCGTTGACGCCGTCATAGTCCCATTCGTCGTGCGGCGTCATCTGATAGACCCACTTCGCCTTGCCCGTATTCAGGTCGCGCGCGAAGATCGACATCGACCACTTGTTGTCGCCGGGACGCTGCGTCGGGTTCCACGTGCCCGGATTGCCCGTGCCGTAGTAGACAAGGTTCAGCTTCGGGTCCCACGCATACCAGCCCCACGTGGTGCCGCCGCCTAGCTTCCACTGATCGCCCTTCCAGCTCTTGATCGACGAATCCGCGCCGACGGGCTGCATCTTGCCGTCTGCCCAGGTCATCGTCTGTTGCGGGTCGAGCAGCATCTCGTTGTCGGGCCCGGTGCTATAGGCCTTCCACGCTTCCTTGCCCGTCTTGATGTCGTACGCGATCAGACGGCCGCGCACGCCGAACTCGCCGCCGGAGATGCCCGTCAGCACCTTGTCGCCGAATACGTGCGGCGCATTGGTGTTGGTTTCACCCGCTTTCGGATCGCCGTTCTGCGCGCTCCAGACCACTTCGCCCGTCTTCGCGTTGAGCGCGACGAGCTTGGTGTCGGCCTGTTGCAGGAAGATCTTGCCGTCGCCGTAGGCGAGCCCGCGGTTCACGGTATCGCAGCACATCACGGAGATCACCGATGCGTCCTGCTTCGGCTCGTATTGCCAGATGAAGGTCTGGTCCTTCAGGTTGATTGCGATGACCTTGTTGGGAAACGGCGAGTGGATATACATCGTGTCGCCGATCACGAGAGGCGAACCTTCGTGACCACGCAACACGCCCGTCGACATCGTCCAGGCGACCTGCAGTTTGCCGACGTTACTTTCGTTGATCTGCTTGAGCGTGCTGTACCGGTGATTGGAATAATCACCTGCTTGCGCCGCCCAGTTAGATGGGTTCTTGATTAGCGAGTCCAGCTGCGGATCGGCATAAGCCAGGAACGAGTTCAGCGCCGTCGCAACCAACACCGCCAGTCCGAGAACCAGGGTGCGTACGTTCATGTCTCCTCCAGATGGGTGATACTGGTTGAATCCGTCCAGTTACCGATGACACGCTACCGGGTCGCTCCAGCCGCGCCGCTGGATGCAGGTAACGTCTTTGCTGCGCCGGATCCATTGCCCGGCCCATGCGTATGACGGCGGATCGCATATTCCATGCCGGTCGCTACAGCACGCGCTGACACGCCGCTGCGCGGCGCCGCGGCGTCAACATGTTCCGCTTCGCCGCGTGCGGCGGGACATTCTGTGTCAGATACGCAAACCATCGGACCGCGCCCGGTGCGCGCACGCAGTCAGGCGGCATTCGGGCTTTGCAAAGCACGCAGGGGCACTAAGCTCTTCATATCAGCAACCATTCGACACCAGCGGAGGTCCGTCATGGCACAAAGCGAACACGTGTATTCCGACGAGGAAATCCAGAAGAAGCTCGAAGGCCCATTGCAGCACTGGTATCTCGAAGAGGGCTGGCTGCGGCGCAAGTACCGCACGGAAAGCTGGAAAGGCACGCTGATGGTGGTCAACACGGTCGGCCATCTTGCCGAAGCGGCGTGGCATCACCCGGATCTGACGGTCTCGTATGCGTTCGTCGTCGTGAAGCTGAAGACGCATTCCGCCAAGGGCATCACCGACAAGGACTTCGCGCTCGCGCGCAAGATCGAAGAAGTGATCGGGTGGCAGCCGGGCAAGGAAGGCGGCCCGCTGGAAGGCACGCCTGCCGACGATCAGCGCTTCCGCTACATCAAGTACGACGCGCCGAAGAGCTGACGCCGTTCGCGCGAAGGCCCGGGCCTCGACCGCGCGGCGAGATTGGCTGATCGCGCGCCGGGTCGCGCGTGGTACGGCTCTTGCCTGACTCCGGAACCGCGCCGCTGCGGCGGCTCCGCGCGGGCTTGTGCCGTTTTATCCGTGCGGCTCGATCGCCGCCCCACGCCCATACGACTCGACAAGGAAGCTCTCGCATGCGGATGTCATCCGAACGCACGTCGACACTGCCTGCCATCTCGGCGATCGCCGTTGAAGCGCCCGGCCGGCTCCACATGGGCTTTCTCGATCCCGGCGGATCGCTTGGACGCGCGTTCGGCAGCGTCGGCGTGGTCATCGAAGGATGCGGCACGCGCGTCACCGCGCGGCCCGCCGACGACGCGCAGATCGAAGGCGCCACCACGGCAGAGCAACGCGAGCGCATCGAGCGCTATCTCGCGCTGCTGCGCGACGCCTATGGCGGGCCGCCCGTTTCCGTCCAGCTCGAACAGGCAGCGCGCGCGCATTGCGGGATCGGCTCGGGCACCCAGCTCGCGCTCGCGGTCGGCACCGCGTATGCGCAGCTCGTGGGGATTTCGGCGACGACGGCCGAACTCGCGCAACGCCTCGGACGCGGTGCGCGCTCCGGCATCGGCGTGCTCGGTTTCGATCATGGCGGGTTGCTCGTCGACGGCGGGCCGGGACGTACCATAGCGGGCACAGCAACGCGCGCCGCCTTGCCGCCGCTGCTCGCGCGCCAGCCATTTCCCGACGACTGGCGCATCGTGCTGATCGACGACACCACGCGCGAAGGCCTGCACGGCGACGACGAAAAGCGCGGCCTCGCCGCCCTGCCGCCCTTCCCGCAGACACTCGCCGCACACGTCTGCCATCAGCTGTTGATGCGCGTGCTGCCCGGCATGGCGCAAGGCGACTTCGACGCGTTCGCCGCCGGCGTCAGCGAAGTTCAGCAATCCATCGGCGAATACTTCGCGCCCGTGCAAGGCGGCGTCTATTCCAGCCCCGCCGTCGCGGCGGCCTTGCAGGCCATCGCGGCGAACCAGACAGCGGGTGTCGGGCAGAGCTCGTGGGGCCCGACGGGCTTCGCGTTCGTGCAGAGCTCGCGCCACGCCGACGACGCGCTCGCGGCAGCCCGAGCGGCGACGCGCGAACACCCCGGCATCGTGTGCTCGGTGACGCGCGGCCGCAACTGCGGCGCGCGCTTCTATGCCGTCCAGCAGCCGCGCTTCGGCGCCAACGCCCAATGAGCCGGATGCCCGCAATCCGCCGACCGATCGAACGCAACCGTACTCGACACCGGTCGCGCAAGCCCCGCTTTTGACTACGAACGAGCCGACGCCATGTCACAAACCACTGAAAGGCCCTACATCCTGCACATGTTCACGCCGACGCCGCAGATGAGCCCGTTCGACGTCAACATGGCCGCCGACGCCGGTTATCAGATCGTCGTGCCGTATTGCGACGTCGACGTGCGCAACGTCGTGCAACTGACCCAGGACGCGATCTTTTCGCGCGGGCCGAAAGGCGTGTCGCGCACGGGCATTTTTATCGGCGGGCGCGATGTGATGCTCGCCGCCGACATGCTCGACCGCGCGCGCGAAGCCATGGTGCCGCCGTTCGAAGTCTCCGTGTTCGCCGACCCGAGCGGCGCATATACGACGTCCGGGGCGCTCGTCGCGCTGGTCGAGTGTCACCTGAAGGCGCAACACGGCGAAGAGCTGAAGGACAAGCACGTGCTGATACTCGGCGGCACGGGCGCCGTGGGCCGCATCACGGCCGCCATCGCGGCGACGCTCGGCGCGCATGTGACCATCGCGAGCCATTCCGACGCCGCGCGCGCCGAACGCGCGAGCCATGACGTCGACGAACGGTTCGGCATCAAGACCTCGGGCGCCGGCACGGGCACGCCGCAGACGCTGCATGCCGCGCTCGCCCGCGCGGACATCGTGTTCGCGACGGCGGCGGCGGGCATCCAGGTGATGAGCGCCGCCGATCTCGCGCAGGCGCCGCGCCTGCTGATCGCCGCCGACGTCAACGCCGTGCCGCCGGAAGGCATCGCGGGCGTCAACGTGATGGACGACGGCAAGCCGCTGGCAGGCGCCGCGCGGCCCGATGCAATCGGCATCGGCGCGCTGGCAATCGGCAATGTGAAGTATCAGGTCGAGCATCGCCTGTTCACGCGGATGCGCACGGCGGGCAAGCCTGCGTATTTCGGCTTCACGGAAGCGTTCGACGAAGCGCGCGCGGTCGTCGCCGAGCGCAACTAGCACGCGGCCGCACGAGCGAAACGAGGCGACGCGATGCCCTTCCATGGAGCCGGTTCCGCCCATACCCGCGCACGCGTTTCGACGTCCTCGCCGTTCATCGCAGTGACAGGCCTGTCGGCGCGCATGCTCGCGCAATCCGCCGCGCATGCCGGTTACCAGGTGGCCGCGCTCGATCTGTTCGGCGACCGCGACACGCGCCGTTACGCGAAGCTGTGGCTCGATACGGGCGGCAGCGGCTTGTCCATCGACGGGGACAAGCTACAGGCTGCGCTCGAACGCGTCGTGCGGCTGCCCAGGCTGATCGGCTACGTGGCTGGCAGCGGAATGGAGCCGCACATCGGCTGGCTGCAGCAGACGGCGAGACTGCCGCGCCTGATCGGCAACGACGCCGACGCGACAGCGGCCGTGCGCGATCCGAAGCGCTTTTTCTCGTTGCTCGATGAACTGCGCATCGCGCATCCCGAGGTGGCCTTCGTGCGGCCCGAGCGGCCCGAAGGCTGGCTGCACAAAGCCGCCGACGGCTGCGGCGGCACGCATATCCGTCCAGCGGAGCAAGCGGATGCGCGCGACGGCTACTTTCAGCGCATAAGCGACGGACTGCCGATGTCGGCGCTCTTTCTCGCCGCGCAGCACGAAGCGTTCGTGATCGGCTACGCGGAGCAGCTTTGCGTGACGGGCGGCACGCTGCCGTATCTGCATGCGGGTTCGCTCGGCCCCGTCGATCTGCCTGCGGGCATCGCGCGGCAGATCGATTCCGCTGTACGCTCGATCGCCGCGCGCGCGAATCTGAGCGGACTCAACAGCCTCGATTTTCTGCTCGACGGCGATGCGATCCGCGTGCTCGAAGTCAACGCGCGGCCGTCGTCGACGATGGCGCTGTACGAGCGCGCGTGGCGCGACGCGTGGCCGCGCGGATTGCTCGCCGCGCATATCGACGCGTGCCTGCATGGCCGCCTGCCGCCCGCGCGCGCGGGGGCGCCGCAGTGCCGCGTCGCGCAACAGGTCGTGTTCGCGCCCGCCGCCTTCACGGTGACGCGCCGCTTCAGCGATGCCCTGTTCGTCGATCCCGTCTGTCACGACGTGCCGAACCCCGGCACGCGCATCGAAGCCGGCCAGCCCGTTTGCACGGTGCTCGTGACGGGCTCGATATCGGGTGGGCGCGCCGCCCTGCAACGCGAGCTGCAACACCAGACGCAACGCCTTCTGCAACGCATCGAAACCCGCTCCGAACCCTGCCATGAACTCGTCGACTCACACGGCTGACCCTGGTGGCAACCCGCCGCCCATCCCCCGCGACGCGCCCAGCGTCAACGCGCTCGCCGCGCCGCTGGTCGCGCACCTGCTGGCGGACGCGGCGCGGCTGCGCATCGCGGCGTCGCGCCATCCGTTCGGGCCGACCATCGTCGATGCGGGCGTCGCGATGCCCGGCTGCATCGAGGCGGGCGTGACGATCGCGCGCATCTGCATGGGCGGCCTCGGCCGCATCGAGACGCGCGTCAGCGCCGAGCACGAGCCGCTCTGGCCCGCGATGATCGAAGTGCATACGGCGTCGCCCGTGCTCGCCTGCCTCGGCAGCCAGTACGCGGGCTGGAGCCTGTCCGCGAGCAAGGAACAGAACAACGGCAAGAAGTTCTTTTCGCTGGGCTCGGGACCGGCGCGCGCGCTGGCCGGCAAGGAGACGCTGTTCGACCAGCTCGGCTATCGCGACGCGCATGACGCAGGCGTACTGGTGATGGAGGTCGGCCAGCCGCCGCCGCAAGCGGTACTCGAAAAGATCGTCGGCGACTGCGGCCTTGCGCCCGGCAAGCTGACCGTGATCGTCACGCCGACGCAGTCTGTCGCCGGGACGGTACAGGTCGTCGCGCGCGTGGTCGAGGTCGCGCTGCACAAGTCGCATGTGCTCGGCGTGCCGCTCGGCGACATCGTCGAAGCGAGCGGCACGGCGCCGCTGCCGCCGCCCGCGCCCGATGGCCTCGCCGCGATGGGCCGCACCAACGACGCGATCCTCTACGGCGGTCGCGTGCATTTGACTGTGACGCGCGACGCCGTCGCGCGGCGGCTGGCGGCCGAGTTGCCGTCGTCGAATTCGCGCGATTACGGGCGGCCATTCGCCGAGATTTTCGCGTCGTTCAATTACGACTTCTATCAGATCGACCCGTCGCTGTTCGCACCCGCCGAGGTGTGGGTCAGCAGCCTCGAAAGCGGCACGACGTATCGCGGCGGACGGCTCGACGGCGCGTTGCTGCATGCGCTCTGGCAAGGCGACGCGTTCGTTGCGGGCGAAGATCCGGCGGCCGGCGATCCGGCGGCCGGCGATTCCGCTGCCGAACCCGGCACGCCGGGCATCACCAGTCCGGGGGCGCCATGAGCGACGCATCCGCGGCAAGCGGCCTGCGCGTCGCGATCATGACGGACGAAACCGGCTGGCACACGGGTCGGCTCAAGAAAGCGTTCCGCGCGCGCGGCGTCGATGCGCGCTGCGTCGATCTCGCGACTTGCCGCATCGACACGTCGTGGTCGCCGTCTGGCCTCGCCATTCCGGGCTTCGCGCGCGACCTGCCCGACGCCGTGTTCGTGCGCGGCATCGCGGGCGGCACGTTCGAGCAGGTCACGCTGCGCCTCGGCATTCTGCACGCGCTGCGCGAGTGCGGCGTGCCCGTCTACAACGACGCGCGCGCCATCGAGCGCAGCGTCGACAAATCGATGACGAGCTTTCTGCTGCATCGCGCGGGCGTGCCGACGCCGCCCGCGTGGGCGACGGAATCAGCGGCCTTCGCGCAGCGCGTGCTGATGCGCGAGACAGCGGCCGCGCGCCGGGTCGTGATCAAGCCGCTGTTCGGCTCGCAGGGCAAGGGCTTGCGGCGGCTCGGCGCGAACGCGTCGAACGGCGCATTGACGCCGCTGCCGCCGCTGCGCAGTTATAGCGAGGTCGCGTATCTGCAGCGCTTCGTCGGCAGTGCGCGCGCGCGGCCCGGTAGCTACGACTGGCGCGTGCTCGTGATCGGCTCACGCGCGGTTGCTGCGATGCGGCGAACGGGCGGTCGCGGCTGGATTCACAACGTCGCGCGCGGCGCGCGCTGCGAGCCTGCCGCGCTGGACCCTGCGCTCGCGAGTCTCGCCGAGCGCGCGACAGCCGCGCTCGGGCTCGATTACGCGGGCGTCGACCTGATTCCCGACCTGTCGATGCCGGGCGAAACAGGCGTGCCGCTGGTGCTCGAAGTAAACGGCGTCGCGGCATGGCGCGGGCTGCAATCGGTGACGACCGTCGATATCGCCGCGGCGCTGGTCGACGATCTGCTCGACCGCAAGCTCGCGGCCAGCCGCGCTACGACACTGCCGCTGCCCGCCGTGCCGCTCCATGGACGCTGATGATCTGCTCGGCCGCGCCCGCGCCGCCTTTCTGCTAGCGTGCCGGCTCGATGTCGAAACGGCGAAGCCGGGCAATGTCAGCATCGCGAGCGCGGGACACGGGATGCAGGCGGCGCAGTTCATCGACAGCGCCGAGGCCGCCGCGCCCGCGCTGTTCGCGCGCGGCGCGCGCGTCGGCGAGCGCATTCTCGATGCCGTGACGCGCACGCAGCGCGTCGCAGGATGCAATACGAACCTGGGCATCGTGCTGCTGGTCGCGCCGCTTGCCGCCGCGCTGGAACCCTTGAACGCAGCAGTATCGACTGCAAGTCCACTGGACGCCGCGCGCTGGCAGACATCCGTTGAAAGCGTGCTGTCGCGCCTCGACGTCGACGACGCCCGCGCTGCCTATCGCGCGATCTCGCTCGCCAATCCAGGCGGACTGGGCGACGCCCCCGAGCAGTCGGTGCATGCGCCGCCCACCGTCGGTCTGCGCGAGGCGATGTCGCTGGCCGCCGAACGCGACAGCATCGCGCGTCAATACGCGGACGGTTTCGCCGGCATCTTCGGCACGGGCCTCGACGCGGTCGCGAAATCGCACTGCAGCACGACGACGGGTATCACACTTGACGTCTTTCTCACCTTCCTCGGCGCGTGGCCCGATTCGCACATACTGCGCAAGCATGGCGCGCCCGTGGCGCAAAGTGTCACGCGCGAGGCGCGCGAACGTCATGTGCAATGGCGCGGCGAACACGCCGCCCGGCTCGATGGATGGGACGCCGAACTGAAGGCGCAAGGCGTCAACCCAGGCACGAGCGCCGATCTGAGCGTCGCAACGCTGTTCGCCGCCGCGCTGCTCGACCCTTCGCGCTTCATGAGCGAGCGTCCCTGAGTTCGATTGGCATGGTTCCTGTTACACGGGAACGCGGTGCGTCCCCCTCAAACAACGCGCGGTTGGTCGCCACGCGTCGCGAGTTCGTCACACGTCGACAGACCCAATTCACTGGAGGAACAGCATGGCCAAGATCAACCGCGTAATGGTAGGCGAGTCGCTTATCGGCGAGGGCAATGAAGTTGCCCACATCGATCTGATCATCGGGCCGCGAGGCTCGGCAGCCGAATCGGCTTTCTGCCACGCGCTCACCAACAACAAGGACGGCTTCACGTCGCTGCTCGCAGTCGTTGCGCCGAATCTGCTGACCAAGCCCAACACCGTGATGTTCAACAAGGTGACGATCAAGGGCGCGAAGCAGGCGGTGCAGATGTTCGGTCCGGCGCAGCATGCCGTGGCGCTCGCCGTCGCGGATTGCGTCGAAGACGGCACGATTCCGAAGGACGAAGCCGACGACCTGTTCGTCTGTGTCGGCGTCTTCATCCACTGGGAAGCCGACGACGACAAGAAGATCCAGGAGTTCAACTACAAGGCCACACGTGAGGCACTGCAGCGCGCGGTAGCGGGCGAGCCGAGCGCCGCCGACGTCGTGTCGAAGAAGGCCTCGGCTGCACACCCGTTTGCGCCGAACTAGGCGCGCCTTATGCATGACACGCAGTGTCGCGCGCGCAACGCGCGGCGGGCCGCGAAGGTCTGCCGCGCGTTGCGCCGCACGTGTTGCTTCGATCTTCGATGGATGCAGAACCCTACGCTAAAGGCTTCCACATGACCTCACGTTGTCGCGCGCGCCTCGCCGTCGCGGCGTTCGCGTGCGTTGCAGTGCTTCCGCTCTCCGCGCTGGCAGCCGATCCTGCCGCCCCCGCCAGCGGCTACGACTATCCGACACAAGGCCGCGTCGAATACGTGCTCGGCTGCATGGACGACAACGGCCATGATTTCGCCAACGTCTACAAGTGCTCGTGCGTCATCGACAAGATTGCGGCCGCCCTGCCATATGACGACTACGTCGAGCAGATGACGTTCGCGAAATACGCGACGCTCGGCGGCGAAGGCGGCAATGAATTCCGCGTCGACCGGGCGCGGGCGCAGACCAGGAAGTATCGTGCGTTGCAGCAAGAGGCATATCAGGCGTGCGGGCTCGCGAAGGCAACGCCATCCGCGGCGAAATAGGGCAACTGCGGGGCCTGATGCGAGGCCTGCTGCGGCTGCGCTGACGACGTGCCCGTCTAATGCCGACGGACACGCCGGGTATACGCGTGCATCACTCAACGCGCTCGCGCTGCCGTTCGATGATCACACCGACGGCGGCGACATCGTCGAACTTTGCGGGTTTGCACAACTTGACGCGTACCCACTGAGCGCCGAACCTGTCGATCAACAGCCGGGCGATCTGCTCAGCCAGCGCTTCGAGAAGCTGCACCTTGTGTGTCGCAAGCAGCGTGTGCAGCTCGGCGCGCACGGCCGCGTAATTGATCGTGTCGTCGATCCGGTCCGTCTCGCACGCGCGCAGCGACGGCACGCCGATCGCGAGATCCAGTTGCACGGGCTGGCGCTCGTGCAGTTCAGCCGCATCGATGCCGATCACCGTCTGCGCGACGAAGCCCTCGATATACACGATATCGAGCGCGGCGCCGCGCTGCGGCGGCTCTGCCGGCTCATGCGCAGGCCGCGCGCTGGACGGCAACACGACAGTGAAATGGATGGGACTGCTGCCCGGGTTGAAACGGTCCATGTAGGGGCTCCACATTGAGGCGCGCGAGCGGCGCATCGGTTTTTACGGCAATCTGTCGATGCGAAGCAAAAAGCAGGCGCACTCGCCCACACTCGTACGACTATTTATTGATGTATCGCGACACGAGTTGTACAGTGTTTGCTGAGTGCCCTGGAACAGATTCAAACCACATATCGGCAGTTCTTTCACGCGCGCGAGAGACGCGCGGCACATCGGGAAACACACGGGGAAACACTTACATACAGCGCAGGCCGGGCCCATCGGCAACTGGATGGACACCGAGCCGAACGCATCGGAGACGCCCCTAATGTCATCGCTCGTTGACATCGATTCGCATGTCCGGGATGTACTGAACATCGTCAACAACCAGCCCGCCTCGTGTTCGATGAGCCATTCCGTCGCGCAGTCGTGGACGCGTTGCCTGGTCGATTTCGGCCTGGACCCCGGACGGTTCGTGCTGCCCCCCGTGCTGACACAGCACGAGCTAAACGTGCGGCGCGAGGCGGCGGGCGATCTGATCGCCTGCTCGAAGCTGGAAATGACTACGCTCTACCAGCAACTCGCCGACCCCGAACTCGCGGTGATACTCGTCGATGCCAACGGTGTGATCGTTCATCAGGTGTCGTCGGTGCCGTTCGGCGAGGCCGTGGCCGCCGACGGCCTGCGCCCCGGCGCCGTGTGGAGCGAGCGCGAAGCGGGTACGAACGGCATGGGCACGTGCCTGACGGAGCGCGAATGTCTGGCGATCTATCAGCATGAGCATTTCTATCCGCGCTATACGTCCCTCACCTGCTCGGCGGCGCCCATCTTCGACGAACGCGGCGCGATAGTCGGCGTGCTCGACGTGACGAGCCGCTCGCGGATGCTGCAGCAGCATTCGCTCGTGCTGGTCGGCATGTCGCGGCAGATGATCGAGAACCGGCTGATCGACTCGCGCTACCGGCGCGCCAACACGGTCCACTTCCATAGCCGCCCCGAATTCGTCGGCACGCTGCACGCGGGCAAGCTCGCTGTCGACGACGACGGCATCGTGCTCGCCGCCAATCGCAGCGCGCTGTTCCAGCTCGACCTTCGCTCGCCCGACCAGCTGTGCGGCAAGCGCATCGAAGAAGCGTTCAGCGCGACGCTCGAAGACATGATTGCGCGCAGCATTCGCGGCTCGTTCCATCCGATCACCGTGTACAGCGCGCACGCCAGCAACCGCTTCTTCGTGATCGCGCAGACGCCGCGCGACGCGACCTCGTTCGGCAACGCGAATCACGTGGCAACGAGCGCGCGCGGACAGTGGAGCGACGTATCGATCAACCGCAGTATCACTGCGCGCGCCAAAAGCGCGCGCGAGACGCGCGACGCGAAACCGGCGGCCGGGCTCGACAAGCTGTCGCATCTGGAATTCGGCGATCCGCGCATGGCTGCGCAGAGCCAGCTGGCCGCACGTGTGATCCAGCGGAAAATCCCGATCATTCTCAGAGGCCAGACGGGCACGGGCAAGGAAGTGTTCGCGAACGCGCTGCATAGCATCAGTCCCAACGCGGCGGGCGCATTCGTCGCGGTGAATTGCGCGTCGCTGCCGGAGACGCTGATCGAAAGCGAGCTGTTCGGCTATCGTGCGGGCGCGTTCACGGGCGCGCAGCGCGAAGGACGGCGCGGCAAGATCGTGCAGGCGAACAACGGCACGCTGTTTCTCGATGAAATCGGCGACATGCCGATGGCCCTGCAGGCGCGGCTGTTACGCGTGATCGAGGAACGCGAGGTGACGCCGCTCGGCGCCGAAACCACCATCAAGGTCGATTTCCAGCTGATCAGCGCGAGCCACCGCAATCTGCTCGATCTCGTGCAGCGCGGCCTGTTCCGCGAAGACCTGTACTACCGGCTCAACGGCATCGAGATCAACCTGCCGCCGCTGTGCGAGCGCGCCGATCTGTTGCCGCTCGTGCAGCACATACTCGAAAGCGAATCGGAAGACCCGCCCGAACTCAGCGCCGAAGCGCGGCAGGCGCTCGCGAACTACGCGTGGCCCGGCAACATCCGGCAGTTGCGGCACGTATTGCAGATGGCGATCGCGCTGTGCGACGGACCGGAGATACGCTGCGCGCATCTGCCGGCGGAGATCGTCGATGAAATGCGCGGCGCGGGCGGCGCACCCGCGCGCGCTTCGGCGGCGGGACCGTTGGCGCAACAGGCAAACGCAGGAGCCGTGCCGTTCGAAGACGAGGCTGATCTGTCCGCCCTCAACGCGATCCAGATCAAGGAGCGCGAAACGGTGCTCGCGATGCTCGACGAGCACCGCTGGAACGTGAGCAACGTTGCGAAGACGCTCGGCATCAGCCGCAACACCTTGTACCGGAAGATGCACAGACTGCACATCCGGCTGTCGCACGACGCCTCGCAGGCGTCCGTCGACGACGCGTGCGGCAAGTGACTCACAGATGATCCGTACATGACCCGCGTATGAGCGCACCGTCGCCCGCCCGCCGCCCTGGCGTGTTTCGCCCCGACGCGCGCTTCGCGTGGTGCATCACGGGCTCGGGACACATGCTGGAAGAATCGATCGACATCGCGCTCGCGCTGCCGGGCGCCGATCTGTTTCTGTCCGCTGCCGGCGAGGAAGTGTTACCGCTTTACGGTTGGCCCGTGCCCAGGCTGCGCGAGCATTTTCGCGTGATGCGCGACAACAGCGCGAGCAGCGTGCCTGTCGGCATGCTCTACGAGGGCCTCTATCACACTGTCGTGATTGCGCCTGCGACCAGCAACACGGTTGCCAAATGCGCCTTCGGCATCTCCGACACGCTGCCGACCAATCTTTATGCTCAGGCAGGCAAGCAATGCGTGCCCGGCATCGTTTTCGCGTGCGACACCGAGCCGAGCGTCATCACGCAGAGCCCGCACGAGTGGGTCGAAGTGCGTCCGCGCGCGATCGAGCTGGAGAATGTCGAGCGGCTTGCGCGCATCGAATACACGACCGTTGCGCGCTCGCTCGACGAACTGCGCGCGGCATTGAGCGAACGGCTGTCGAACCTCGGGCTTGCATGGAACACATCGTCTTCCTGACTGGCAGGCTTGCCGAAAAAAGCGTCGTGCAGGTACTGGAGGGCATGACGAACGCGCCATTCACGTGGGAGGTGCGCGAGATCGGCTTGCAGGTTGCCGCGCTGATGACGGCCGACATGATCCGCCGGCGTGTGCCTTTGCCGCTGCGCGCGGACCGGATGATCGTGCCGGGGCGCTGTCGCGGTGATCTTCTGGCGTTGAGCGAGCATTTCGGCTTGCCCGTCGAGCGTGGTCCGGAGGAGGCGAAGGATTTGCCGCTGCATTTCGGGCAGGCCGCGCGGAAGTTCGATCTGTCGCGTTACTCGACGGAGATTTTTGCGGAGATCGTCGATGCGCCGAGACTCGATCTCGATGGAATCGCTGCGCGGGCGAGGCATTATGCGGAGCAAGGCGCGGATGTGATTGACGTGGGCTGTCTGCCTGATACGCCTTTTCCGCATCTCGAGGATGCTGTGCGGATGCTGAAGGATGGCGGCTATCGCGTGAGCGTGGATTCGATGGTGACGGATGAGCTTCTGCGCGGCGGGCGCGCGGGGGCCGATTATCTGATGAGTCTCAACGTGGACACGTTGTGGGTTGCTGACGAAGTATCGTCGACACCGGTTGTGGTTGCGCGCGAGCCGCATGACATGGCTTCGTTGCATCAGGCGATTGATGCGCTCGTTGCGCGTGGCAAGCCGTTTCTGGCCGATCCTATTCTTGATCCGATTCCGTTTGGCTTTGCTGCTTCTATCGCGCGGTATGTCGCATTGCGGGAGCGGTATGCCGATGTTGCCATCATGCTTGGTGTTGGAAATCTTACCGAGCTGACGGAAGCTGATACGAGTGGCATTAATGCGGTGCTGCTCGGTATTGCTGCTGAGTTGCGCGTTTCTGCTGTGCTGACCACTTCCGTTAGCCTGCATGCGCGGCGTGCCGTGCGTGAGGCTGACGTTGCACGGCGTGTCATGCATGCGGCTTATGAGGCGCAGGTGCTGCCTAAAGGTATCGATTCTGATTTGTCTGCTTTACATGCCAGGCGGCCTTTTCCCTATGACGCTGATGAGATCGCTGCGTTTGCCGCACAGGTGCGGGATCCTAATTTTCGTGTTCAGGTCACGACGGATGGGATTCATGTTTATAACCGCGATGTGCATGTCGTTGAAGGGGATCCGTTTGATTTGTTTCCGCATCTGAAGCTTCAGGATGATGGCGGGCATGCGTTTTATATGGGCGTGCAGACGGCACGGGCGGAGATCGCCTGGCGGCTGGGGAAGAGGTTTGATCAGGATCAGGCGCTGGATTGGGGGTGTCAGGTGGAACGGGCTGTTGAAGACCTCCAGGTCTGGTGTGCCCCTGGCACGACGAAGTTGAAAGGGTCTGAATAGCGGGTGCTGGGGGGGGTTGTTTGGCTGCGTTTGCCTATGCGGTGGCATCCGTGAACTGGCTTTGCGCTGGCATCCGCGATTTGGCTTTGCGCTGGCATCCGCGATTTGTTAGCGTGCTTCATGCGTCGCCCCTGTGCGGGGCGGCACCTACTTTTCTTTG
>NZ_JAGUUD010000135.1:0-18715 GCF_020177535.1 Paraburkholderia sp. XV
CCGCCCCGCACAGGGGCGACGCCTGAAGCGAGCTAACGAATCGCGGATGCCAGCGCCAAACCCAAAGCAAACCACCCCGACGCGGACGCCAGCGAAAGCCTATAAAAAACCACCCCAGCGTCGCAGACAAAAAAGCTACCCAAACCTTAGCCCAGTGAGCTTCATAGCCTCCCCCAACCCAAGCCCGGGATACTTCTTCTCAATGATCCGCAAATCATTACGAGTTTCCTCGATGAGCCAATCGCGGACCTCATCCACAATAGGCCGTAAAGGCTTATTAGCAGGCCGCACCAAACAGCACCGCCGACTCGTAACAATAACTTCCTGCTCAGCGGGCAAAAGCGCCCCTTGCGCAAGCCAGTGGGAAACCACATTCAACCACCCGAGCGCTATCCCCTGCCCAAGCAGCGCCGCCTGCACCACAATCGCATAATCATTAAAACTCAGCATCCCGGCAACATGCCGCCCATGCCCGACAAACGCGCCGAATCGCTCATGCCAGCCGCGCTCCTCGTCGTCCATGACGATCACCGTGTCCCCATGCGCACGCCCTGCATCGCTTAACGCATTCTCCCGATACCGCTCATTGCAAACAGGCAAAAGCGTCTCAGGCATAACCAGCACCGCGTGCTCGTCAATCTCGCCATCGTGCAAAAACCGCATCCCGAGATCGACATCGTGAAGCGGTCCGCCAATCCGCCCCGATATCAGCTGAAACCGCAAATCGATATTAGGGAAAGCCTGATTCAGCCGGCTCATGCGCGGCATCAGCCAATGCGTGGTGAAACCGGTGGAAACCGATAACGTCACCGACTCGACCCCCGTCGCGCGGGCCTCGATTTCCCTGATTGCGTTTTCAACGCCATTGAAACCTTCAGAGATCGCGCGATACAAAATCCTGCCGCTTTCGGTGAGCTCAATGCCGCCGCGCACCCGCTCGAACAGGCGCACGCCAATATGGTCCTCCATGCGCGCAAGCATGCGGCTCACGGCAGGCTGGCTCACATAGAGCTCCTGCGCAGCGCGCGTGAAGTTGCCGCAGCGGGCGGCCGCTTCGAACACGAACAGCGCATTCGCACTCGGCAGTTTCTTGCGAAGGTTGGGCATGACCTGATGTTATGCCCGATCCAACAATTTGGGAATTGCTGTCAAAAAGAACGAGACTTATATTTTTCTCAACACACCCATTTCCAGCGAGACACACGTCATGGACGCACGAGCGAAAACGGGAGTATCGATCAGGTCGGCAGCGAAGCGTTATGGTCCAGTGGTCGCGCTGGACGACGTATCGCTCGATATCGCACCGGGTGAATTCGTGTCGCTGCTCGGGCCGTCCGGGTCGGGCAAGACGACCTTGCTCGGCATCCTCGGCGGCTTCGTGCAGCCAAGTTCCGGTACGGTCTGGGTCGGCGAGCGCGACATTACATTTGCGCCACCGCACAAGCGCAACATCGGCATCGTCTTCCAGAACTACGCGCTGTTTCCTCATATGACCGTCGGCGAGAACGTTGCCTTCCCGCTGCGCGCGCGCCGCGAGCCGAAAGCGGGCTGGGCGAAGAAAGTCGCCGACGCGCTCGCGATGGTCGAACTGAACGGCTACGAGTCGCGCAATATCAGCCAGCTGTCGGGCGGCCAGCGTCAGCGCGTGGCGCTCGCGCGCGCCATGGTGTTCGAGCCGCAACTGATCCTGATGGACGAGCCGCTCTCCGCGCTCGACAAGCAACTGCGCGAAACCATGCAGATCGAATTGCGCCGCTTGCATCGCAAGCTCGGCGCGACCATCGTCAACGTCACGCACGACCAGCGTGAAGCGCTCACGATGAGCGACCGCGTCGCGGTGCTGAAGGACGGCAAGCTCGTGCAGATCGATACGCCCGAGCGTCTCTACGACCGTCCCTGCGATGCGTTCGTCGCGAGCTTCATCGGCGAGGCGACGCTGCTCAACGTCAGCCGCGCCGGCGACGACGCCGTGCGTCTCGGCGACGCTGTCTTGCGCACCGCGCATCCGCTGCCGCGTGGCGACAAGCTGCTGCTCGCGGTGCAGACGGAGAAGCTCGTGATCGACGGCGCGCACGGGCAGGGCGTCGCGCACGCAAACCGCCTGTCGTGCCGCGTCACCGAAGTGCTGTATCAGGGCGAGAGCCTGCGCGTGTTCGCCGCGCTCGCCGACGGCACGGCCATCAGCCTTCGACAACCCGGCAGCCACGAAGCGCGCCGGCGCATTCCATCGCCGGGCGCGCAGATGACGGTCGCGCTCGACCCTCAGGACACGATCGTCGTGCCCGCCTGATTTCACTCACCGCCTGTGCACGGGCATGCCTTCTTACGCGATTCACGCAAACTGCAAAGGGATGATGCAATGAAGCTCACCGATTTCAAGGTACTGACGTTCGATGTCGTCGGCACACTGATCAACTTCGAAAAGGGCGTGCTCGCCTCCATACGGCGTCTGGGCGGCGCGAAAGCGAAAGACCTGACCGACGAAGCGATCTTCGAGCCGTACATGCGCGGCCGTGCAACGTATCCGGGACGCTCGAGCCATGAGATGGCCAACGTCTATCTGTACGTCGCGAAAGAACTGGGCCTGCCCGACGACGCGCAATCGGCCGCCGCGTTCCAGCGCGACGTGCTCGACTGGCCCGCATTCGAAGATTCCGTCGCGGCGTTGAAGCGCCTGCGCAAGCACTATCGTCTGGTGGCGATGACGAACGCAGACCGCGTCGCGCTGTCGGCGTATGCGCACACGCTCGGCGATCCGTTCGACGACACCGTCTGCTGCGACGAAACGGGTGTCGCGAAACCCGATCCGCAGTTCTTCGCGTACAACCGCGGACGTCAGGCGGCATTCGGCTACAAGTTCAGCGAAATCCTGCATACCGCGCAAAGCCAGTATCACGATATCGGCATCGCGACGAAGCTCGGCTATGCGACCTGCTGGATCGAGCGTCGTCAGGGCTTGAAGGGCTTCGGCGCGACGCCCGTCCCCGAAGCCGTCACCGAGCCGACGTTCAAGTTCGCGACGCTCGCCGCGCTCGCCGACGCCGTCGAAGCCGAAGCGCGCGCCGCCTGATCATGCTCGCACCGACGACACCGTACCGGCCGCAGCCGGACTCGCTCTGGCGGGCGATGGCTGCGCGCTCGCCCGTCACGGATGCGCCCGTCAGCACGGGCTCGCCGCTTGCGCGCGATCTGAGCGTCGAGGTGGCGGTCATCGGCGCGGGGTACTCGGGGCTCGCGGCGGCGTACGCATTGCAAAAGCGCGGAGTCGATTGCGCGATGTTCGACGCGAATCCCGTCGGCTGGGGCGCGAGCGGGCGTAATGGCGGCGTGGTGTCGTCGAAGTTCCGGCTGTCGTTTCCGTCGATAGCAAGCACCTACGACCTCGACACCGCGAGACGCATGCACCGGCTCGCGCACGACGGCGTGCGCGTGGTCGAGCAGTTCGTCGATGAGTTCAAGCTGGAGCGGGCGCGCTTCGAACATACGGGCAGCCTGCGCTGCGCGCACACCGAGCGCGCGTTCGCGTCGATTCGCGCGGAAGCGGATTGGGTGCGAACGCAGCTTGGCGATGACTCGATGAGCGTGCTGTCGCGCGAGGCAATCACGCACGAAACGGGTTCGAAGGGTTTTGTCGGCGGCGTGCTGAGCGCCGATGCCGGCACGATCCTGCCGCTCGAATACGTGTGCGGCATTGCGCGTGCGCTGACGGCGCGCGGCGTGCCGATCTACGAAGCGACGCCGATTCTCGACATGACGCGCGTGCAGGAAGGCGTGATGCTGCGCGCGCCCGGCGGCAGCGTGCGCGCGAAGCAGGTGATCGTCGCGACCAATGCGTACTCGAACCTCACGCAGGCCACGTCGTCGTATCAGCGCGAACTCGTGCCGTTTCGCAGCGCGATGATCGCCACGGAGCGATTGCCGGCGGAACTCGACGCGAAGCTGATGGTCAACGGGCGCAGCTACACCGAAACACGTCGGATGATGAAGTGGTTTCGCAAGGTGGACGGCCGTATGCTGTTCGGCGGCCGCGATGCGTTCGGCAAGGAAGGGCAGGCAACGGGCTTCGATGCGTTGCAGCGCGCCATGGTCGCGCTCTTTCCCGATCTCGCGAACGTGCGTGTCGAGTACGGCTGGTCGGGATATGTGGGCATGACGTTCAACGCGTTGCCGCATGTCGGGCGCAGCGACGACGTCACGACGTTCTGTCTCGGGTATAACGGGGCAGGTGTCGCGATGGCGAGCCTGATCGGGCAGCATGCTGCTGCGCTGGCGCTCGGCGAGAAGCCCGAGCTGGCGCTGCTGGCCCAGCAAGGCTTGCGGCCCGTGCCGTTTCATTCGCTGCGCGCGCCGGGCGTCAGGCTCGTCGCCGCGTGGTATCAGTTTCTGGACGCAGTGGGTGCATGATGACGACAGCCAAACACGTTTTGCAGGAACAGACTGTGATGCAGGCCACTACGATCGATCCGTCGGTACGCCACCAGCAGCGCGAAGACCGCGCGATGCTGCTGCTGATGGCGCCCGCGCTGCTCGTCGTCGTGGTGCTGCTGGTGTTGCCGCTGGCGTGGCTTTCGTGGCAATCGATCTACCATGACGGCGCGTTCACGCTCGTCAACTATCGGCGGATTTTCACGGGCACGTATCTCGACACGTTTCTGATGACGTTCAAGCTGAGCATCATCGTGACGGGCATTACCTTGCTGCTCGGTTATCCCGTGGCCTATTTCGCGGCGTCCGTGCCGCCAAAATGGAGCGCGCTGATTCTCGGCATGGTGATTCTGCCGTTCTGGACCAGCGTGCTCGTGCGCACGTATGCGTGGCTCGTGCTGCTGCAACGTACGGGGCTCGTGAACAAGGCGCTGCTGTCGATGGGGCTGATCGACAGGCCGTTGCAGCTTTCGTACAACCAGTTCGGCACGATCGTCGCGATGGTGCACATCCTGTTGCCGTTCATGGTGCTGCCGCTTTACTCCGCGATGCAGAAGATTCCCGGCAACCTGTCGCAGGCGGGCGCGAGCCTGGGTGGTTCGCCGTTGCACGTGTTCTGGCGCGTGTTCCTGCCGCTGTCGATGAGCGGCGTGGTCGCCGGCGTGACGCTCGTGTTCGTGCTGTGCCTCGGCTTCTACATCACGCCCGAGCTGATGGGGGGCGGCAAGTCGATCATGGTGTCGATGGTGGTGAGCCGCAATGTCGAGATATACAACAGTTGGGGCGCGGCGAGCGCGGTGAGCGTCGTGTTGCTGGTCTGCGTGTTCGCGATCTTCTATGCAGCGAGCCGCGTGATTCCACTCGAAAAGACCTTGGGCGCGAAATGAACAAGCTCTCATTCGGAAGGCTGACGCTCGGTGCGGGCGTCGTGCTGATCCTCGTGTTTCTGATGCTGCCCGTGGTGATCGTCGTGCCGCTGTCGTTCTCCGATACGCGCTTCATGACGTTTCCGCCGCCTGCGTATTCGCTGCGCTGGTATCACTCGTTTTTCGACAACCCCGCATGGATCGACGCGGCGCGTGTGACGCTGACGGCCTCCGTGTGCGCCGCGCTGATCGCGACGCCGCTGGGCATCGCGGCGGCGTATGGTATCCAGCACGGCTCGCACTGGTCGATGCGCTATCTGCGCACGCTGCTGATGCTGCCGTTGATGGTCCCCATCATCATCGTCGCAGTGGGCGTGTTTTTCGTGTTCACGCAGGCAGGGTATGTGAATACGCTGACCGGGCTGATCGTCGCCGATACGATGCTCGGCTTGCCGTATGTGCTGATCTCGGTGGGCGCGGATTTGCGGACCTTCGACCGTACCCAGGAAATGGTCGCGCGCAGCCTCGGCATGAACCGCTTTCGCAGCTTCATGACGGTGACGCTGCCGCAGATCAAGGCGAGTGTCATCTCCGGCGCAGTGTTCGTGTTCATTCAGGCGCTGGACGAAACGGTTGTCGCGCTGTTCATTTCGGGCGGCTCGAACCAGACGCTGACGCGGCGCATGTTCGTCACGTTGCGCGACGAGATCGATCCGACCATCGCCGCGATCAGCACGATGCTGACCGCGCTGACGCTGTGCCTCGTGATGATCGTCGTCGTGAGCCGCCGTTCGTCGGCGGTCGCGCGGGCCTGAGTTCTTTCTACGGAAACCGGATGTCCAATTCACTGAAGTTTTATATCGACGGCGCGTGGGTCGAGCCGTCCAGCTCCGCGCGTCTGCCTGTCATCGATCCTTGCACCGAAGAGCCGTTCGCCGAAGTGGCGCTCGGCAATGCGCAGGATGTCGAGCGCGCGGTGGCGGCGGCGAAGCGCGCGTTTGCGTCGTTCTCGCAAACGCAGCCAGAAGAGCGCGTTGCGTTGATCCGGCGCATTCTCGCGGCGTATCTCGAACGCTATGACGAGATGGCCGAGACGATCATGCGCGAGATCGGCGCGCCCGCGAAGCTCTCGCATGCGTGGCAGGCGGGTCTTGGCAAACGGCATCTGGAAGAAGTGCTGCGCACCTGCGAGACTTTCGAATGGCAGCGCAAGAAGGGCACGACGCTGATCAATCACGAGCCTGTCGGTGTCGTCGCGTTGATCACGCCGTGGAACTGGCCGATCAATCAGATCGTCTGCAAGGTCGCGCCGGCCATCGCCGCAGGCTGCACGATGGTGTTGAAACCCAGCGAGGTGTCCCCGCTCAATGCCGTGCTGTTCGCCGAGATTATCGATGCCGCCGGTGTCCCTTCTGGCGTGTTCAATCTCATCAACGGCGATGGGCCGACCGTGGGCGCGGCGCTGTGCAGTCATCCCGACGTCGACATGGTGTCGTTCACGGGTTCCACGCGCGCGGGTATCGAGATTGCGAAGCTCGCTGCGCCGACCGTCAAGCGCGTTCACCAGGAACTGGGCGGCAAGTCGGCGAACATTCTGCTCGATGACGCCGATTTAGACACGGCGGTGACAGCGGGCGTCAATGCGTGCTTCGGCAATAGCGGCCAATCGTGCAATGCGCCGACGCGCATGCTCGTGCCCGCGTCGCGGCACGACGAAGCGGTCGAGATCGCGCGGCGCGCGGCGGATGCCCATCGTGTCGGTCCCGCGGACGCCGCGGATACGACCATGGGCCCGGTGGTCAGCGACGTGCAGTTCGGGCGCGTGCAGCGGCTGATCGGGATCGGCATCGACGAAGGTGCGCAACTGGTTGCGGGCGGCGTTGGGCGTCCCGATGGGCTGACGCGCGGCTACTACGTGAAGCCGACGGTGTTCGCGAACGTGGACCCGTCGATGACGATTGCTCGCGACGAGATCTTCGGCCCCGTGCTGGCGATCATGCCGTATCGCGACGAAGAAGAGGCGATCGCGATCGCCAACGATACGCCGTTCGGGCTGGCCGCTTATGTGCAATCGGCGGATATCGGGCGGGCGCGGCGGGTTGGGTTCAGGATGCGAGCGGGCAGCGTGTATCTGAACTATCCCGCCTGGGATGCGGGGTCGCCGTTCGGCGGGTACAAGCAGTCGGGGAACGGGCGCGAGTATGGCGAGTGGGGGCTGGAGGCGTTTCTGGAGGTGAAGGGGGTAGTGGGGTTTGGCGCGTGAGAGACGGAATGGAAAGCGCCATTGACGCGGGCCTTCCATCCCGGGAAATACGGCGCCGATTACACGGCGCGAACATCAAGACGCTTACCCAATACCGCAAACGCCGACTCGACCATTTCGATCTTCGATGAATGGCCGAAGTTCAGCAGTCGATCCACCTGCACCTGGTTGACGCTGAGCCGCCGCGCGAGTTCGGCCTTTCGTACGTTCTGGCGGAGCATTTCATCCGCGAGCAGCACTTTTGCGGTGACGAGCGCCGGCAGCGTGACGACGGGTTGCCCCCGTTTGGCCTTTGACGGCATCGGGATGCTTCGCTTCTGCGCGAAGTAGATTTCGAACGCGGCCTCGAGCGCATCCAGCGCTTGCACTTTCGCGTCTTCTTCGTCGTCGCCGACGGTGATGGCTTCGGGAACATCCGGAAACGTGACGAGCAACGTTCCGTTGTCGTCGGGTGTCAGGCTAATCGGGTAGCTGAGCATACGTGTGTCGTGGTTTGCCATTCTTGCAAAGAACATGGACGTGATACGCGAGTGAGAGAGCTCACGCAGGGCTCTCTGCTTCACCTGATACCGAGTTGCTTCTGATGGCTCCACCAGTCCTTTACCCATTTCCTTCGCACCGTGATCGGGGAAGATGGTGGTCCTGCCATTGAGCGTTACCCGGTAGTGACTGGAGCCGCTTCGGTGCCTTTCGAACGTCGCACCTTGCTGCTTCAGCCACTTCCTGAACTCGCTGTATTTCATGTTCTCCCTATGTTGTTGTGAAGGGAGAAATGTACAACATTAATGTTATATTTATAAGTGGATATGTGCAACAAAATTGTTGTATTTTTTCTTAAAGGCAAATCGGGGCATAGGACCCAGCTCGGACGCTTCCCGACGCTCTTATCATCTCGGCCACCCTCTCCGCCACCATGATCGTCGGCACATTCGTGTTCGCACACGGAATCGAAGGCATCAGCGACGCATCGCACACATGCAGTCCTTCCACGCCATACACCGCGCCGTCCGCGTCGGTCACGGCCAGCGGATCATCGGGCGCGCCCATTCTGCACGTTCCCGACGGATGCCACGTTCCGCCAACCGATCGCGTGACAAACCCGGTCATCGCCTGATCATCGGCCAGCAGTTCATCGATTGAAACACCCTGTGTCACCACGCGCCGGATCAGCGACCCGCGCAACGGCCCGGCGATATCGAGCAACGCGCTCAACGCCCCACGCTGCAACGCGTTCCACATGCCCGGCACGGCCACCGCTGCGACGCGCGGCGAATAGCTCGACGGAAAAATCGCATCGCGATGGGCGGCCATTGAAGGCGCCGCCAGCGTCTGCGCACCGAACCGTAACGCAAGCTTCAACCGTTCGAGATCGCGCGGGTCCGACAGCATGGCGAAGTCGACCAGCGGCTCATCGAACGGATTCGCCGATGCGAGCTTCACCGACCCGCGCGAATACGACTTGTTGACCCAGAAGAAGATCGTCCCCAGCCGATAACCGACCGAGTGCCAGCCCGAACGCGACAGAATCGCGCCGTGCATGTCGCCGGGCACGGTATCGGGCAAGCCGGAAGAAAAACGCACGATTGCCTGTTCATGATGCTCGTCGGGAAACGGCGTGCGCGCACCGCGCGGCAGAAACGCCGACACGGCAATCGACGGATGCTCCATCAGATTGCGTCCCACGCCCGCGCGGTCCGCGCGCACTTCGATGCCGAGCGCGGCGAGATCGCTGGCGGGACCGATGCCGCTTCTAAGCAGCAGCGCAGGACTATGAATCGCACCCGCGCTCACGATCACGCGCGCCGCGTTCAGATCCTCATGTGTGCCGTCCGCATGCAAAAGCCGCGCACCCGTCGCACGCTGCCCGTCGAACAGAATCCGATCGACGACGAGACCCGTGCGTATCGACAGATTCTTGCGCGCACGCACGGCATCGTCGAGATAACAGACGGAAGTCGGGATGCGTTCGCCCGTTGCGCTCACGGCGATCGACCCCACGAACGTTCCGTCTTCCCACGGCCCGTTCTGATCGTCGCGCAACGCATGTCCGCGCTGTTGCAGTGTGCCGAGCACGGCCTGCACGAACGGCGAGATACGCGGCCAGCGCGTGCGCTGGATGCGCAACGGCCCATCCGCGCCATGCAGCTCACCGCCGAAGTCGCAATCGGTTTCGAGCTTGCGAAAGTAGGGCAGACACGCTTGCCAGTTCCAGCCGCGCGCGCCGAGCGCTTCCCATTCGTCGTAATCGGCGGGTGCGCCGCGATTGGCCATCAGCGCGTTGATGGCCGAACCGCCGCCCAGCAGCTTCGCCTGTTCATAGCGGCGCATCGCCACTGGCGCGCTCATGCGTGCTTTCAGTTGCTGCCAGATGTTGCTGGTGTCGAGATACGCGCGGCCCGGATAGCGGCTGCGGATCGCAGCGGGCATGCTCGTCTGCGAGATGTCGCGGCCCGCTTCGATCAGACACACGGTCTTGTCCATGTCTTCGGACAGTCGCGCGGCCAGCACGCAACCCGCCGAGCCGCCGCCCAGTATCAGATAGTCGATCACGTCGAATGGTGTGCGGCGCGTCGCCGGCCGTGCGTGAAAACAGCAATCAAATGAAAAGCGCCCGCGACGAACAACATTCCTGCGGGCGCATGCGCTGACCTGCCTGGCCAGACGTTACTGCATGAACTTCAGCCAGCGTGCCTTGGCCTCGATGCCGGCGTCGGAGGCCCACCATTCTTCCGACATCAGCGCCTGCTTCGATGCGTTATCCGGCGAGCTCGGCAATTCGCTAGCGCGCTTCGCCGTGATCTTGCCCGTCTTGAACGCCGCAGGGTTGCCAGGACCGTAGTCGATATAGAGCGGCAGATTCGCCTGCAAATCCGGCGACACCGCAGCGTTGACGAACTTGATCGCGTCGGGCAGATTCGGCGCGTTCTTCAGCACGCACAACTGCGTGTTCTGCAGAATGCCGTCGTTGAACGTGAAGTCGACATCGGGATCATCCTTCTTCACTGCGCTGGCGCGGCCGTTCCAGATCATCGTCATGTCCACTTCGCCGTCGTGCAGCAATTGCGCCGACTGGCCGCCCGAAGTCCACCACACGGTGATGTCGGGCTTGATCTGCTGCAACTTCTTAAACGCACGATCCACATCCAGCGGATAGAGCTTGTCGCGCGGCACGCCGTCGGCGAGCAGCGCCGCTTCGAGCACCGTTTGCGGATCGTTACGCAGCGCTCGCGTGCCGGGGAAGTTCTTCACGTCCCAGAAGTCCTTCCAGCTTTGCGGCACCTTCTTGAGGGTCTTCTTGTTGTAGCCGATCACGGTCGAATAGAACTCGTACGCAACCGAATACGGCGTACGGTATTTTTCCGGCACGGCTGCCGCGTTCGGGATTTTCGAGAAGTCCAGCTTTTCCAGCAGGCCTTCGCGGCCGCCGCGCAGGCAGTTCGAGGTGGGCGTATCGACCACATCCCAGATCGGCTTGCCCGTTGCGCCCTGGGCCTTGATTTGCGGCCACGCGTCGGGAATGCTGTCCTGGTTGATCGTGATGCCCAACTGCTTCGCGGCGGGATCGAGGATCGCCTTGGTCTGCGCTTCCTGATACGTGCCGCCTTGTGAGACGAAAGTGATTTTCCCCGCCGCGAACGCGGGCGACAACCCCGCGATGCTCAACGCGAGCGTCATAACTAATGGGCGCAACTTCGTTTTATTGATCACGACTGTTTCCTCGACACGGTTGAAGCGAAAGACATCTTCCAGGTCGTGCTGTCGCGCTTCCGGCGTGGCGCAGGAAGCAGAACAACGCGGGATTGATTGAAAATATAGTGAGTCAATTTCGACGGAGCAACGCCGGAATTGTTGGAGTCCCCATGACGTAGTGTTATGTCAGACGCTTGCTGCGCAGGTCACCAGGGCTCTTACCGATCGCAGGCGGTCAGAAGATCACGTAGACCTTGCGCATCGTCTCTTCGACTTCCCATGTGCCTTCCGTATGGGCCTCGAAGAACAGCGTATCGCCGCCCGCGAAGTGAACCGTGTCTTCGCCGTCAGGCGTGAAGCGGCCTCGGCCGCTGAGGAAGTGCATCACCTCGGCCTGCTTGACCGAGCGCCGGTACGTGCCGGGCGTGCATTCGAAGATGCCCGTATCGATCGCCTCGCTGCCACGAATCACTTTCTGCACGCCCGATACGTGGATATCCGGCGTGCCTGGAAGACCGGCCGTGCCCCAGTCTTCCAGCCCCTGCAATGCGATGCTTTGTTTGATCTGCTGGACTTTCATCTCGTGTTTTCGTTGACGATGGTTGGAATTGACGACGACGCTGGTTATTGCGCGCGCCGGATGCGCTGCTCGATCTTGCCGAGCCGCACGACGGTCACGCCCGCGCGCAGCTGCCGCAGCGATGGCATGACGAGCATGCAGTCGGGATAGGGCGTGCGCACCGCTTCGCCATCCGACCAGCCAATCACGCTGCCCGCTTCGGGAAACACCTCGAGGCCCGTGTAGTCGCCTGCGAAGCGAAAGTCGAGGCTCTTCGCGACGACCGGCTCCGTCACGCGCACGATCAGCATTTCGTCGGGCAGCGGCAGCGTCCAGCCTTCGGGCAAGTCGGCTTCATCGACCACGCCCGATAGCAGCAGAAAGCGCGCCGTCACATCGCGCGCAACGGCTACCGCGCCTGCTTCCCAATGCTGTCCGCATTCGATCAGCAAGGCGTTCTTCGCGCTTTGCGGATCGCCGAAGCCTTCGTAATCGCGCATGCGCCGGCCTTCGGGATGGCCTTCGTCGCAGATCACCGTAGCAGGCGTGCCGAGTTTGTTTGACAGCGCGATGCCCTTGTCGAGCGGCCCGGCCACGATCAACGGCTTGCTCTTTTCGTGCATCGAATGCAGGTCGAGCAGCAGATCGACGCTATCGATCGCGGGCCGCATCGCGCGTGCGCGGCGCAGTTCGCTCGAATCGAGCTCGGCGTTGTCGAGCGTTTGCGCCGTCCACACGCGGTTGAAGTCCTGATCGACGAAGCGCGCCGCATCCGGCTTCGACGGATCGAAACGCGCATACGCATCGACGTTCGCGAACGCGAGCGTCAGCTTGCCGCGCCGTGGACGCAGCTTCGCGCGCAGCAGCGCATCGACGACGATCGCGCCGCACACCTCGTTGCCGTGCGTGAGTGCGTTGATCATCACGTGCGGGCCGGCGACGCCCGAATCGAAGGTATGCACGTACGCGATGCCCGTGTCGCTGCGCTCGTGTATGGCGATGTCGGGAAACGCGACTTCAATCGGATAGGCATGCGCGTTCATTCGAGCCCGCCCTGGCAGAGGTATTTGATCGACAGGTAGTCGTCGAGGCCGTATTTCGAGCCTTCGCGGCCATAGCCCGATTCCTTCACGCCGCCGAACGGCGCGGCTTCGCTCGCGAGCGCGCCTTCGTTGATGCCGACGATGCCCGCTTCCAGTTGCCGCGCGACGCGGTCGATGCGCCGCACGTCCTGGCTATAGAAGTACGATGCGAGGCCGAACGGCGTGTCGTTGGCGGCGCGGATCGCCTCGGCTTCGTCGTCGAAGCGGAACAGCGGCGCGACGGGGCCGAAGGTCTCTTCGCAGCTCAGGTTCATGTCGGGCGTCGCGTCGGCGAGCACGGTCGGCGCGTAGTAGTTCGGACCGAGCTCCGGCAGGCGCTTGCCGCCCGTCAGCACGCGCGCGCCGCGGCTCACGGCGTCGTCGACGTGACGCGCGATCTTGTCGATTGCGCGGGCGTTGATCATCGGGCCGATCTGCGCGGCGGGGTCGGTGGCAGGCGCGACCTTCAGCGCGGCGACCCGCGTTGCGAGCAGGTCCGCGAAGCGCTCGTACACCCCCGACTGCACGTACACGCGGTTCGGGCACACGCAGGTTTGGCCGCCGTTGCGGAATTTCGCGGCCAGCAGGCCCGTGACGGCGGCGTCGAGATCGGCGTCGTCGAAGACGATGAAGGGCGCATTGCCGCCCAGTTCCAGCGACAGCTTCTTCAAGGTCTGCGCCGATTCGCGCGCCAGATACTTGCCGACGGGCGTCGAACCCGTGAAGGTGATCTTGCGCACGCGGCTGTCTTCGAGCCAGTCGCCGACGGCGGGCACCGCGTTCTCGCGCGACGCCGGGATCAGGTTCAGCACGCCCGCCGGGACGCCCGCTTCATGCGCGAGCATCACGAGCGCGAGGGCCGTCAGCGGCGTGTCTTCGGCAGGCTTGCCGACGACCGTGCAGCCCGCTGCAAGCGCGGGCGCGATCTTGCGCGCGATCATCGCAAGCGGAAAATTCCACGGCGTGATTGCGGCGACGATGCCGACGGGTTCCTTCACCGCGCTCATGCGCTTGCCGCGCTGCTGCTGCGGAATGATGTCGCCGTAGATGCGCGTCGCTTCGTCTGCGAACCACGCCACGTATGACGCGCCGTACATCACCTCGCCGCGTCCCTCGGCGAGCGGCTTGCCCTGTTCGAGCGAGATCAGGCGGCCCAGCGCGTCGGCGTTCTCGACCATCAGCGCGTGCCAGCGGTGCAGCACGGCCGCGCGGTCCTTCGGCAATGCGTCGCGCCATGCGGGGAAGGCGCGGGCGGCGGCATCGGTGGCGGCGCGTGCGTCGGCGGCGTCGCTGTCGGCGACCTGCGCTATCACTTCGCCCGTGGCCGGGTTCGTCACGTCGAAGCGCTTGCCTTTTGCCGACGCAACCCACTTGCCGTCGATGAAATTGTCGCTGCGGATCAGTTCGCTCAACTCATATCGCTTGGTCATCTAAACACTCCTGTGGTTCAGGCGAGGCGATGCGCAATCGCCGCGCCGACTTCAGCCGTATTCGCCTTGCCGCCCAGATCGCCCGTATGCGGGCCTTCCTTGAGCACGGCTTCGATCGCGCCGAGGATCGCGTCGTGCGCTTCGCGTTCCTTGCCCGCGCCGTTGCCGAGGAAATCGAGCATCATCGCCGCCGACCAGATCATCGCGATCGGATTGGCGATGCCTTTGCCCGCGATATCCGGCGCCGAGCCGTGCACGGGCTCGAACAGCGACGGGAACGTGCGGTCCGGGTTCATGTTCGCCGACGGCGCAATGCCGATCGTGCCCGTGCAGGCCGGGCCCAGGTCCGACAGGATGTCGCCGAACAGATTGGTCGCGACCACCACGTCGAAGCGATCGGGATTCAACACGAAGCGTGCACAAAGAATGTCGATGTGCTGCTTGTCCCACTTCACGTCCGGATAGCGCGCGGCCATTTCGGCGGCGCGTGCGTCCCACCACGGCATGCTGATCGAGATGCCGTTGCTCTTGGTCGCGACGGTGATTTTCTTTTCGCGGCGCTGCGCGAGATCGAACGCGAACTTCAGCACGCGCTCGGAGCCTTTGCGTGTGAAGATCGACTGCTGCATCACGAACTCGCGCTCGGTGCCTTCGAACATCGTGCCGCCCACCGACGAGTACTCGCCTTCGGTGTTCTCGCGCACGATCATGAAGTCGATATCGCCCGCCTTGCGGCCCGCGAGCGGCGACGGCACGCCTTCGAACAGGCGTGCGGGACGCAGGTTGATGTACTGGTCGAACTCGCGGCGGAACTTGAGCAGCGAGCCCCAAAGCGAGATGTGATCGGGCACGGTGTCGGGCCAGCCGACCGCGCCGAACAGCACGGCGTCGACGCCTTCGAGTTGCTGCTTCCAGTCGTCGGGCATCATCTGGCCGTGCTGCGCGTAGTAGTCGCAGCTCGCCCACCCGATATGCTGATAGTCGATGCCGATGCCATAGCGCTTGCTGACGGCGTCGAGCGCGCGCAGCGCTTCGGGCATCACTTCCTTGCCGATGCCGTCGCCGGGAATCACTGCGATGCGATAGTTGCGGGTCATATGCGTCTCCTCGTCGGGAATGTGCCAAGAATGTGCGGGAAAGGGTTCGGGTCATTCAGACCCAGCGTTCAATAACGACTAGTCTATTCCTGATTAACCGTCATAAAATCGCGCTTTCGGTTAAGCCACTATGCACGAACTGTGAATAAATCGCCGAACCTCGACGACCTGCGCGTGTTCTGTACCGTTGCCCGCAAAGCCAGCTTCAGCGCGGCGGCGGATGCGCTGTCGGTGTCGGCGGCGTATGTCAGCAAGCGCGTGAACATGCTCGAAGCGGATCTGGGCACGCGGCTCTTTCATCGCTCGACGCGCCGCGTCGCGATCACGGAAGCGGGCGAGCGCGTGTACGCGTGGGCCGAAAAGATTCTCGACGACGTCGACCGGCTGGTCGAAGACGTGTCGACCACGCGCCGCGTGCCGCGCGGCACCTTGCGAATCTCGAGCAGCTTCGGCTTTGGGCGGCATGTCGTGGCGCCGGCGCTGGCGCGGCTCACCGAGCGCTATCCGCAACTGAGCGTGCGGCTCGACCTGTTCGATCGCATCGTCGACGTGGCGGGCGAGGGCTTCGATCTCGACATTCGTATCGGCGACGACATCGCGCCGCATCTGATCGCGAAGCGTCTGGCGGAGAACCATCGCGTGCTGTGCGCGTCGCCGGACTACCTGAAGCGTCACGGCACGCCGCGTCAGCTGGCGGACCTCGGCACGCACCAGTGCCTCGCGATCAAGGAGCGCGACCATCCGTTCGGCATCTGGCGTCTGACGGAACGCGGCGAGACTGTCTCCGTCAAGGTGACGGGGCCGCTGTCGACCAATCACGGCGAAGTGGCCGTGCAATGGGCGCTTGCGGCGCGCGGCATCGTTTTGCGTTCGATGTGGGACGTGCGCGCGCTGCTGGACTCGGGCGCGCTCGTGCAGGTGCTGCCCGGCGTCACGCAGCCCGCTAATGTGTGGGCGGTGTATCCGGCGCGGCTGGCGTCGTCGGCGAAGGTGCGCGTGTGCGTCGATTTTCTGGCGGACGAGTTTGGCCGCCTCGCCGCACCCGCTGCGCCTCAATGATGGTTCTGTGAGAAGAGTGTTTCGAGCGGGTAGTGCGTCTTGACGAACGGCGTCTTGATGATGACGTAGCTGAAGTACTTTTCGATGCCGATATCGCGCTCCAGCAGCCCTTCGACGATGCTCTGGTAGTGACTGACGCTGCGCGTGATGAACTTGAGCAGATAGTCGTAGCCGCCGCTCGCCAGATGGCATTCGACGATCTCGTCGACGTCCCTGATTGCGTTGACGAACTTGATGAAGTCTTCGCGGCGATGGTCGGCGAGCGTGACCTCGGTGAACACGATCTGCACATCGCCGAGCTTTTCGAGCTGGATCTGCGCGCCGTACCCGACGATATAACCCGCCTTCTCCAGCCGCTTCACGCGGATCAGACAAGGACTCGGCGACAGCCCGACTGCGTCGGCCAGCTCGACGTTGGTGATTCGCCCTCGCTTTTGCAACTGCGAGAGGATGCGCAGATCGATTCGGTCCAGCTTGCAGTCGGTGCTCATCGTGAGTCGGTTGGTCCCGCATGTCGAAGGGTCGGTCGATGTTATCACGCAGCCGCGCGGCGTTTAAATTCGATCGAACCCTTCAGTGCGGCGCGCACGTCGGCTTGCGCGAGCACGTCGTCGAGCGTTTTTTCGAGGCGCTCGAACAGCAGGTCGAACTCGCTTTCGGTGTAGCACAGCGCGGGAGCGAAACCGAGAATGTTGTCGCCGAATGCGCGGAACACGAGGCCGTTCGCGTAGGCGGCGGCAGCGATGCGGTCCGGCAGTTTCAGTGCTGCGTCGAAGCCCTGTTTCGTTTGCTTGTCGGCGACGAGTTCGAGCGCGCCCAGCAGGCCGCGATGCCGCGCATCGCCGACGAGGGGGTGCGCGAGCAGCGCGTCGAGCCCTTGCGCGAAGCGCGGCGCACGCGCGATGCCGTTCGCGAGCAGGCCGCCTTCGTGATAAAGGCGCATCACTTCGAGGCCGATCGCCGCGCTCACGGGGTGCGCCGAATAGGTGTGTCCGTGACCGATCGGTGCCGCGCCGTCGCCGCCGTCGGCGATACCCTGATAGACGGCATCGGACATCAGCACGGCGCCCATCGGGGCATAGCCGGCCGTGAGGCCCTTGGCGACCGTCATCAGGTCCGGTTCGACGCCTTCTGCTTCGCATGCGAACAACGGGCCTGTGCGGCCGAAGCCTGTGATGACTTCGTCGGCGACGAACAGGATGCCGAGCTTGCGGCAGGCTTCGCGCATGGCCTTCAACCAGCCGACAGGCGGCACGATCACGCCGCCCGAGCCCTGAATCGGTTCGCAGAAGAAGGCGGCGACGTTGTCCGCGCCGAGGGCTTCGACTTTCGATTCGAGCGCGGCGACGGAGGCGGCGATCAGGGCGGCGTCGTCGGCGAAATCATTGCGGTACGCGTAGGGCGACGGGATGTGATGTTGCGTCGGCAGAGGCACATCGAAATTGCGATGGAACGCGGGCAGCGCGGTGAGTCCGGCGCCGACCGACGACGAGCCGTGATAGCCGCGTTGCAGCGCGATGATGTGCTTCTTCGACGGACGGCCTGTCGCGTTGAAGTAGTGCGTGATGAAGCGCAGCGCGGAGTCGACGGCATCCGATCCGCCGAGCGTGAAGTACACGTGTTGCAGCGATGCGGGCGCGAGTTCGACGAGTTTTGCGGCGAGTTCGATGGCGGGTTCGGAGCCGAAGTGGAAGTAGCCTGTCGCGTAGGGGAGGCGGGCCATCTGTTTTATCGCTGCGTCGACGATGCTTTGATGGCCGTAGCCGGTGTTCACGCACCAGAGGCCCGAGAAGGCGTCGAGCAGTTCATTGCCGTCGATGTCGCGGAGGTAGACGCCTTGCGCGGATTCCAGCACGGTGACGCCGCGTGCTTCGTGGGCGCGATAGCTGATTACCGGGTGGATCAGGTGTTTGCGGTCGGAGTCGGTCAGGGATTGACGTTTTTGCATGGGGCGGGGTCTCGGTTCTTCGCTTCGCGAGTGGGAGCGGACCGTTTCATACTACAGAGAGGGGGATGGCGAGTGATTCGCCAAATAAATCCTTTATTAACGTGGATGTGGTTTTTTTAGGGGTGGGGGCAGCATTTTGTGCTGCGGTTTGGTTTTTTTGTCTGCGATGCTGTGCCTGGCGATGCGGTCGTGGGTTGCCTTCGTGGTGTATGTGGCGCTGGTCGGTGTTTTTGGCCTTTGCGCTGGCATCCGCGTTACGTTAGCGCGCTTCAGGCGTCGCCCCTGTGCGGGGCGGC
>NZ_JAGUUD010000136.1:0-18628 GCF_020177535.1 Paraburkholderia sp. XV
CCGCACAGGGGCGACGCCTGAAGCACGCTAACAATTCGCGGATGCCAGCGAAAGCGAAAGCAAAAGCAATTCGCGGATGCCCGCGCAAAGACCAAAACACCGACCAGCAACACCAAAACCAAGCACGCACCTCGCGGATGCCAACACCAACCAAAGCCCTCCCAAAAAAAAACGGCGCACCCCTTCGCCAAAAAGGGCACGCCATCACCACGATAAATCCACCTCAGGTTACTTCTTCTTCTGCGGCGGCAAATCCGTACAAACACCTTCATAAAGCTCGGCAGCCATACCAATCGACTCCCCGAGCGTCGGGTGCGGATGAATCGTCTTCCCGATATCCGTCGCGTCAGCGCCCATCTCAACCGCCAGGCACACTTCGCTGATCAGATCGCCGGCATTCAGACCTACAATCCCGCCACCGATAACGCGATGCGTCTCCTCATCGAAGATCAGCTTCGTAAAGCCCTCATCGCGACCATTCGCGATCGCGCGCCCCGAAGCGGCCCACGGGAACACCGCCTTGCCGTACTTGATGCCTTCGGCCTTGCACTGCTCTTCCGTCTTGCCCGCCCACGCCACCTCCGGATCGGTGTAAGCCACCGACGGAATCTGCAGCGCGTCGAAGTACGCCTTCTCGCCATGCGCCGCTTCCGCCGCGACATGGCCTTCATGCACGGCCTTGTGCGCGAGCATCGGCTGACCCACGACATCGCCGATCGCGAAGATGTGCGGCACGTTGGTCCGCATCTGCTTGTCCACTTCGATGAAGCCGCGATCCGTCACAGCCACGCCCGCCTTGTCCGCGCCGATCTTCTTGCCGTTCGGGCTGCGGCCCACGGCAACCAGCACGAGATCGTAGCGTTGCGCCTCGGCGGGTGCCTTCTCGCCTTCGAACGACACGTAAATGCCATCCGGCTTCGCTTCCGCCGCCGTCGTCTTGGTCTTCAGCATCACGTTGGTGAAACGCTTGCTGTTGAATTTCTCCCAGACCTTCACGAGATCGCGATCCGCGCCAGCCATCAGACCGTCGAGCATTTCGACCACATCGATCTGCGCGCCGAGCGTCGCATAAACGGTGGCCATTTCCAGACCGATAATGCCGCCGCCGATCACGAGCATGCGCTTCGGAATCTGACGCAGTTCCAACGCGCCCGTCGAATCGACCACGCGCGGATCTTCCGGAATGAACGGCAGCTTCACGGCTTGTGAGCCGGCCGCGATGATCGCCTGCTTGAACTTGACGACCTTCTTGCCGCTCTCGCCCTGCACTTCCATGTGATGCGGATCGACGAACGTGCCGACACCCGTCACGACTTCGACCTTGCGCGCCTTCGCCATGCCGGCGAGACCGCCCGTCAGCTTCTTGACGACGCCCGACTTGAAGTCGCGCAGCTTGTCGAGATCGATCTGCGGCTTGCCGAACGAGATGCCGTGCGAGCCGAGGGCAGCCGCTTCGTCGATCACGAGCGCCGTATGCAGCAACGCCTTCGACGGAATACAGCCGACGTTCAGACACACGCCGCCGAGCGTTGCATAGCGCTCGACCAGCACCGTCTTCATGCCGAGGTCAGCCGAACGGAATGCCGCCGAGTAACCACCAGGCCCGGCGCCAAGCACGAGCATGTCGCACTCGATATCGGCGGAACCGGAATAGCTGCCTGCTTGCGGCGCAGGCGCCGCTGCAGCAGCAGGCGCGGGAGCAGGCGCAGCCTTCGGCGCGGGCGCAGCCGCCGCGCCTTCGCCTTCGAGCAACAGCAGCACGCTGCCTTCCGAAACGTTATCGCCGACCTTGACCTTCAGTTCCTTGACAACGCCGGCGGCCGGGCTCGGCACATCCATGGTCGCCTTGTCGGATTCGAGCGTGACGAGCGACTGCTCCTTCTCGACGCGATCGCCGACCTTCACCGCGACTTCGATCACGGGCACATCTTTATAGTCGCCGATATCCGGCACTTTGATTTCCTGCACGCCACCACCGCCTGCTGCCGGCGCGGCAGCGGGCGCGGGTGCAGGCGCAGCTTTCTCAGGTTCCCTGGCGGCCTTCGCTTCGCCCGACGTTTCCACCGTGGCGATGACGGTGCCTCGCGAGACCTTGTCGCCCGCCTTGACGCGGACTTCCTTGACCGTGCCGGCCGCTTCGCTCGGCACTTCCATGGAGGCCTTATCGGTTTCGAGCGTCAGCAGCGACTGCTCTTTCTCGATGGTATCGCCCGGCTTGATATTGACTTCGATGACATCGACGTCCTTGAAATCGCCGATGTCCGGCACCTTCACTTCGACGAGACTCATAGTGTCCCCTTCTCTTATTGACCGTGTTGAACGATGAGCCGCTGAACCTTCGCCTCAAAAACCCGCAACGCCAAACGCCAACTCAATGCTGTCCGCCAAGGACGCGCCTTTCTGTTGCCTGCTTTTCTTTGGAAGACGCCCCCGCAGGAAGTACCCTTGGGGTGCAAAGAAAAGTAGGGACCGCCCCGCACAGGGGCGACGCCAGAAGCGAGACGACAAAGCAGGTTCAACGACGAAGCATGAGCAACCACGAAAAGCTCACGCCTCGCCGCGCGACAAACGCCCAACAATCAAAGAATCACACGCCGGAAATCGGCAAGAATCGACCCAAGATACGCATTGAAGCGCGCCGCTTCAGCCCCGTCGATCACCCGATGGTCATACGACAGCGACATCGGCAGCGTGAGACGCGGCACGAACTGCTTACCGTCCCACACCGGCTTCATCGCACTGCGCGACAGCCCGAGAATCGCGACTTCAGGCGCATTGATGATCGGCGTGAAGTTGGTCCCGCCAATACCACCCAGCGACGAGATCGAGAAGCAGCCGCCTTGCATCTGGTCGGGCTTGAGCTTGCCTTCGCGCGCGAGCTTCGACAACTCGGTCATTTCCTTCGCGATATCGACGAGACCCTTCTTGTCCGCATCGCGGATCACGGGCACGACGAGACCGTTCGGCGTATCGGCGGCAAAACCCACGTTGTAGTACTGCTTGAACACGAGGTTGTCGCCATCGAGGCTCGCATTGAACGTCGGGAACTTCTTCAGCGCGGCGACGACGGCCTTGATCACGAACGCAAGCATCGTGAACTTGACGCCCGACTTCTCGTTTTCCTTGTTCAACTTCACGCGCAGTTCTTCGAGCTCGGTGATGTCCGCTTCGTCGTTGTTCGTGACGTGCGGGATCATGACCCAGTTGCGGTGCAGGTTCGCGCCGGAAATCTTCTTGATGCGCGACAGCGGCTTCGGATCGACCGGGCCGAACTTCGTGAAGTCGATCTTCGGCCACGGCAGCAGACCGAGTTCGCCTCCACCCGCAGCAGCAGGTGCAGCAGCAGCGGCGGGCGCGGCGCGCTGGCCCGTCATCACGCCCTTGACGAACGCGGTGACGTCGTCCTGCGTAATGCGGCCCTTCGGACCCGTGCCCGTCACACGCGACACGTCGACACCCAGTTCGCGCGCAAACTTGCGCACCGACGGCGACGCATGGCTCACGCGATACGCGCCGCCTTCGCCTGCCGGAATGACGGGCGCCTGCGCGAGCGCGGACGGTTGCGCCGGCGCCGGCGACGGCGCAGCGGGCGCGTCCGACGGCTTTTCTTCGGGCTTCGCAGCAGCGGGTGCCGGAGCGGGCGCAGCGGCGCCGCCGCTGTCGCCTTCGAGCAGCACGATCAGCGTACCTTCGGACACGCTATCGCCGACCTTGACCTTGATTTCCTTCACGATGCCGGCGGCGGGGCTCGGCACGTCCATCGTCGCCTTGTCGGATTCGAGGGTGACGAGCGACTGTTCCTTCTCGACGCGGTCGCCGACCTTCACGCCGACTTCGATCACGGGCACATCTTTGTAGTCGCCGATATCCGGCACCTTCACTTCCTGCACGCCGCCCGTCTTGCCGGATGCAGCCGCGGGAGCGGGTGCAGCGGCAGGCGCGGGAGCCGGCGCGGGGGTCGCGGCAGGCGCGGCCGCGCCGTTGCCTTGCGCGGGCTTTGCGGCACCGCCGCCTTCGCCGTCGAGCAGCACGATCAGCGTGCCTTCCGACACCGTGTCGCCAAGCTTGACCTTCACTTCCTTGACCGTGCCCGACGCGGGGCTCGGCACATCCATCGTCGCCTTGTCGGATTCCAGCGTGACGAGCGACTGCTCTTTCTCGACGGTATCACCCGCCTTCACCAGCACCTCGATCACAGGGATGTCCTTGTAATCGCCGATGTCCGGCACCTTGACTTCGATCGCTTGGCTCATTGTTTTCTGTCTCCAGGGCCGCGCGCGCCTCGTCCGCCCGCTTCGGGCGGCGAGGTGCGCATTGGGGCTCGCGGGTCGATGCCTTAGACGGTCATCGGGTTGGGTTTGGACGGATCGAGGTTGTACTTCTTCAGCGCGTCGGCCACGACCTTGCGCTCAATCGTACCCTCATCGGCCAGCGCGCTCAGCGCAGCGACCGTGGTCCAGTAGCGGTCCACTTCGAAGAAGTGACGCAGCTTCTCGCGTGTATCCGAGCGGCCGAAGCCGTCCGTGCCCAGCACGACGAAGCGTTGCGGCACGAACGCGCGGATCTGGTCGACCAGCGCGCGGACGTAGTCCGTCGATGCGATCACTGGACCCTTCGCGTCCTTCAGCAGCGTCTCGACGTGCGAGAGCTTCTTCTCTGCCAGCGGGTTCAGCAGGTTCTGACGCTGCACTTCGTGACCTTCGCGGGCCAGTTCCGTGAAGCTCGGTACGCTCCACAGATCCGACTCGACGCCCCAGTCGTTCTTCAGCAGGTCGGCGGCGGCGATCACTTCGTTGAAGATCGTGCCCGCGCCCATCAGCTGCACGCGCGGCGCCTTGGCGTTGTCCGCGCCCTTGCGGAACGCGTACATGCCCTTGATGATGTCCTTCGCGACGTGCTCGCCCTGCGGGATGGCCGGGTGCTCGTAGTTCTCGTTCATCACCGTGACGTAATAGAACACGTCTTCCTGCTCCTGCACCATGCGGCGCAGACCGTCCTGCATGATGACGGCGAGTTCGTAGCCGAACGTCGGGTCATAGCTGATGCAGTTCGGCACCGATGCCGCCCACAGCAGCGAGTGGCCGTCTTCGTGCTGCAGGCCTTCGCCGTTCAGCGTCGTGCGGCCCGCCGTGCCGCCCAGCAGGAAGCCGCGCGAGCGCATGTCGCCCGCGGCCCATGCCAGATCGCCGATGCGCTGGAAGCCGAACATCGAATAGAAGATGTAGAACGGAATCATGATCTCGCCGTGCGTCGAGTATGACGTCGCCGCTGCGATCCAGTCCGACATGCCGCCTGCTTCGTTGATGCCTTCCTGCAGGATCTGGCCCGTCGTCGATTCCTTGTAGAACATCAGCTGGTCGGAATCTTCCGGCACGTACTTCTGGCCGTCCTGATTCCAGATGCCGATCTGGCGGAACAGACCTTCCATGCCGAAGGTGCGCGATTCGTCCGGCACGATAGGCACGACGCGCTTGCCGATGACCTTGTCCTTCAACACGATGTTGAGGATACGGACGAACGCCATCGTCGTCGAAATTTCACGGCCTTCGCCCGTGCCCTTGAGCAGCGGCTCGAATGCTTCGAGCGACGGCACGGGCAGCGATTCCGCCTTCTGGCGGCGCGCCGGCAGATAGCCGCCGAGTTCCTGACGGCGGGCGCGCATGTATTCGAGTTCCTTCGAGCCTTCCTCGAAAGTCAGATACGGCACGTGCGCGATTTCGTCGTCCGAGATGGGCAGGCGGAACTGGTCGCGGAACTGCTTGAGCGACTCCACCTGCATCTTCTTCTGCTGGTGGGTGATGTTCATCGCCTGGCCGGCTTCGCCCATGCCATAGCCCTTGATGGTCTTGGCGAGGATCACGGTCGGCTGCCCCTTGGACTGCGTCGCTTCCTTGAACGCTGCGTAGATCTTGTGCGGATCGTGGCCGCCGCGATTCAGGTTCCACACGTCGTCGTCCGACCAGTCGGCGACCAGCGCCTTCAGTTCCGGCGTGTTGAAGAAGTGCTCGCGAACGAACGCGCCCGATTCCGACTTGTACGTCTGATATTCGCCGTCGACGACTTCCATCATCCGGCGCATCAGCGCGCCCGATTTGTCGCGTGCGAACAGGGCATCCCAGCGGCTGCCCCAGATGACCTTGATGACGTTCCAGCCCGCGCCGCGGAATTCGCTTTCGAGTTCCTGGATGATCTTGCCGTTGCCGCGCACCGGGCCGTCCAGGCGCTGCAGGTTGCAGTTGATGACGAACACGAGGTTGTCCAGACGCTCGCGGCCGGCCATGCCGATCGCGCCGAGCGATTCCGGCTCATCCGTTTCGCCGTCGCCGAGGAACGCCCACACCTTGCGGCCGTCCGTCTTCGCGATGCCGCGCGCCTGCAGGTACTTCATGAAGCGCGCCTGGTAGATCGCCATGATCGGGCCGAGACCCATCGACACCGTCGGGAATTGCCAGAAGTCCGGCATCAGCCACGGGTGCGGATACGACGAGATGCCCTCGCCGCCCACTTCCTGACGGAAGTTGTCGAGCTGGTTCTGGGTCAGACGGCCGAGCAGGAACGCGCGCGCGTACACGCCCGGCGACGAGTGGCCCTGCACGAACACGAGGTCGCCGCCGTGATCTTTCGACGGCGCGTGCCAGAAGTGATTGAAGCCGACGTCGTACAGCGTGGCCGCCGATGCGAACGACGCGATGTGGCCGCCGACGTTGGTTTCCTTGCCGGCGCGCAGCACCATCGCCATCGCGTTCCAGCGCGTGTACGAACGGATGCGGTGTTCGACGTCCTGGTCGCCCGGAATCTTCGCCTGATTCGCGACGGGGATCGTGTTGATGTACGGGGTGTTGGCGGAGAAAGGCAGATGCTCGCCATGCACGCGGGCAAATTCGATCTGCTTCTCGATGAGGTAGTGAGCGCGGTCGGGTCCGACAGCAGAAATCACGCCATCTAGCGCTTCGAGCCATTCGGCCGTTTCTTGCGGGTCGTTGTCGTCTTTGGCGTTGGCGACGTATTTCAGGACTTCGTCAGGTACAGCGGACATGCTCGTCTCCTGGATATGGGAACGCTCTGTGAACAGGCGACGCGGACTAACGTCGAGGACGAACATCGGCCGCGGCAGCTTCCGGCCGATTGTAATAAGGCCCACATTGCCTGCGCAACAAAATTTTCAGATTACGAGAGAGTTTCTCATAATGCGAAAAATTGTTGCGACGCACCCTGGTTTGACTGCCCATCAGCAAGTACGTCGGCTAGTTTGCGCCGAATTGCGTGACTTTCACCGCTTTTTTGCGTCATTTGCATGTCAGGCGCTGCGCTACAATGCCAGCCATGTTGACCGATCGGCTTTTCGCACGCTCGGCGCGCTCTGCCGGACAGTCGGCGGATTCGTCGCCGTCCCGCTGGCACCACGGACCGTGGTGGTCGAATTCCTATTTGCTGACGCCGCTGCTGTCGATCCTCGTGTTCCTCGTGGTCATGAGTCTGATCCTGTGGAGCCTGAACCGGCGCGAGCAGCAGCAGCAGGAAGACACGCTTTACCGCAACGTCGCGTGGGCGCAGCAGCAGATCCGCCTGTCCATGACGGGCGCGCAGGAACAGCTTCAGGCGCTCGCGCGCGACCTCGTCTCCGGCCGCGCCGACCCGCATTCCTTCCAGGTGTCGACGGCCGACATCATGCAGGGGCATCCCGAGATCCTCTACATGAACTGGTACACCAGCGCGCAGCAGCCGCGCTGGCCGAACAACGCGCTGCCCGTGCTGGGCCAGCGTCTCGCCAAGCCCAACGACCAGCAGATGGACGAGGCCGTCAAGGCCGCCTTCGCGGAAGCGAAGAACACGCGCCGCCAGGTCTACTCGCCGCTGATGTACGACGACGTCGGCAATGGCTACATCACGCTGCAAACCCCCGTTTATCGCGACCGCGACTTCCTCGGCACGGTCGCGGCCGTGTTCTCGGTCGAAGGGATACTGAAGCGCGACATCCCGCCGGAGCTATCGGCGAAGTACAAGATTTCGATCATCGACATCAACAACCGCGAACTGGCCACCACGTCCACGCGCCCGCGCCTGCCGCGCGACGCGTATTACGACCTGCCGCTCGATCCGCCCGGCCAGGGCGTGTCGGTGCGCGTGTACGCGTACCCGCAGATGACCAACTTCACGAACAACACGCTCGTGTGGCTGGTCGCGGGGCTGTCGTGTTTCGTGCTGTGGAGCTTGTGGAGCCTGTGGAAGCACACGCGCCAGCGCTTCGAGGCGCAGCAGGCGCTGTACGCCGAAGCCTTCTTCCGCCGCGCGATGGAAAACTCCGTGCTGATCGGCATGCGCGTGCTCGACATGCACGGCCGCATCACGCACGTGAACCCGGCGTTCTGCCGGATGACGGGCTGGGACGAAAGCGATCTGGTCGGCAAGAATGCGCCGTTCCCGTACTGGCCGCGCGACTCCTACCCGGAGATGCAGCGCCAGCTCGACATGACCTTGCGTGGCAAGGCGCCCTCTTCCGGGTTCGAGCTGCGCGTGCGCCGCAAGGACGGCTCGCTGTTCCACGCGCGGCTGTATGTGTCGCCGCTGATCGACAGCTCGGGACGGCAGACGGGCTGGATGTCGTCGATGACGGACATCACCGAGCCCAAGCGCGCGCGCGAAGAACTCGCCGCCGCGCACGAGCGCTTCACCACCGTGCTCGAAAGCCTCGACGCCGCCGTGTCCGTGCTCGCCGCCGACGAAGCCGAGCTGCTGTTCGCGAACCGCTATTACCGGCACCTGTTCGGCATCCGCCCGGACGGCCACCTCGAACTGGCGGGCGGCGGCGGCTTCGACAGTTCGGCGGCTTCGTCGGATTCGATCGATATGGTCGACGCCTTCGCCGGCCTGCCCGCCGCGGCGCTCACGGAAGGCTCCGCCGACGCGCAGGAAGTCTACGTGCAAGGCATCCAGAAGTGGTTCGAAGTGCGCCGCCAGTACATCCAGTGGGTGGACGGCCATCTCGCGCAGATGCAGATCGCGACCGACATCACCACCCGCAAGCAGGCACAGGAACTGGCACGCCAGCAGGACGAGAAACTCCAGTTCACCAGCCGCCTGATGACGATGGGCGAAATGGCGTCGTCGCTCGCGCACGAATTAAACCAGCCTCTCGCGGCCATCAATAACTATTGCTCTGGAGCCGTGGCGCTGGTTAAATCTGGTCGGACAACTCCCGACAACCTGTTACCAGTTCTCGAAAAGACGGCGCAGCAGGCTGTGCGGGCCGGCATGATCATCAAGCGCATCCGCGAATTCGTGAAACGCAGCGAACCGAAACGCCAGGCCACCCGCGTCGCCGACATCGTCGCCGATGCCGTCGGCCTTGCCGAGATCGAAGCACGCAAGCGCCGCATCCGCATCGTGACGGATATGCGCCAGCGTCTGCCCGTCATCTATGTCGATCCGGTGCTGATCGAGCAGGTGCTCGTGAACCTGCTGAAGAACGCGGCGGAAGCGATGCACGACGCGCGACCCAATGCCGTCGACCCCGTCATTCGCCTCGTCGTCAAGCTCGATTCCGGCTTCGTATGCCTCAGTGTCGTCGACCAGGGGCCGGGCGTCGACGAAGCCACGGCCGAACGTCTCTTCGAACCGTTTTACAGCACCAAGTCCGACGGCATGGGCATGGGGCTGAACATTTGCCGTTCGATCATCGAATCGCATCGCGGACGCCTGTGGGTGGTCAACAACGTCGAATCCGACGGCCACATCACGGGCGCCACTTTCCATTGCAGTCTGCCTATTGGAGAGCCTGACGGCCCGAGCAACGGCGGGTCAGAGGCGCCGACACCACAAACCGTTACGGGAGAGCTATGAACACCCCAGTTACCACACAGGAAACCGTGTTTGTCGTCGACGACGATGAAGCGGTGCGAGATTCGCTGCGCTGGCTGCTGGAGGCGAACGGTTATCGCGTTCAGTGCTTCTCCAGCGCCGAGCAGTTCATCGACGCATGGCAGCCGCATCAGCATCCCGGCCAGATCGCGTGCCTGATTCTCGACGTGCGGATGTCGGGCATGAGCGGGCTCGAACTGCAGGAACGCCTGATTGCCGACAACACGCTGCTCCCCATCATCTTCGTGACGGGTCACGGCGACGTGCCGATGGCCGTGTCGACGATGAAGAAAGGCGCAATGGACTTCATCGAAAAACCGTTCGACGAAGCCGAACTGCGCAAGCTGGTCGAACGCATGCTCGACAAGGCCCGCAGCGAAAGCAGCAGCGTCCAGCAACAGCGCGCCGCTGCCGAGCGCCTCGGCAAGCTCACGGCGCGCGAGCATCAGGTGCTCGAGCGCATCATCGCAGGCCGCCTGAACAAGCAGATCGCCGACGACCTCGGCATCAGCATCAAGACGGTCGAAGCGCACCGCGCCAACATCATGGAAAAGCTCAACGTGAACACGGTCGCCGATCTGCTGCGTCTCGCGTTGTCTAACAAGCCACAACAGGCGCAGTAATCCCACCGTAGTCCGCGTTGCGGCCGTCATCACGCGATGGCCGCGATCGTCGCCTGCGCTTCGTTGCGCAGGCGCATGAAGCAACGTCGGCGCCCGCTGAGGCCGTCGCGCGGCGCAGTCTTTAGCGCCATTCCCCCTTCTCTTGCGCACGATTCTTCGTCGCGCGCGGCGCTCCCGTTTCATTAGCAATCCCAACTGACTCGCATGACATCCGTCGGCCCGTTTCGCACCGCGAGCGCGACCGGTTCGGGCGCCCGCGTTGAAGTTTGATATCGCGCATTGACAGTCGCGGCCCCGCTTTTTAATTTACCTACCAGATCAACCGAAAAAGCGACCCATGCCCGACACGTGCATCGCCGGCCACGATGCGTGCCGCATGAAGCGCTCTCGCCGCGAACGACGCCGTGACTACAGATTACCCTTGCGCGTCCCGCCCACTTCCATTATCAGTCGCCCTACACCGTCGTCCGCTTGTCGCTCCATTGCCACAAGACCGCGTGGCGGCATGCCGGCCCGGGCCGGCAGCCGCTGTGCTCACAACGCAGCAAGGAGGTTTTCATCGTGAAACGTTACGGACCCTACGGGCCGCGCGCGTGGCTCGTCTGCGCGGCGCTGGCAGGCATGCCGCTCGCTGCGGGCCTCGTCGCGCCCACTGGCGCCGTCGCGCAAACGCCCGCGAAAGTCTCGAACCAGCAACTCGATTCGCTGACCGCGCCCATCGCGCTCTATCCCGATGCGCTGCTCGCGCAGGTGCTGATGGCGTCGACGTTCCCGCAGGACGTGACGGCGGCCGCCGCGTGGTCGAACGCGAACTCGCAGTACAAGGGTGACGACGCCGTGAAAGCCGTCGCATCGGAGCCGTGGGACCCGAGCGTGCAATCGCTGGTGGCGTTCCCTCAGGTGCTCGCGACGATGGCCTCGAAGCCCGACTGGGTGCAGCAGCTCGGCAACGCGTTCCTCGCGCAGCCCAACGACGTGATGGACTCGGTGCAGCGGCTGCGCAAGCAGGCGCAGTCGGCGGGTAATCTGAAATCGAGCGAGCAGCAAAAGGTGATCGTCGAGCAAAGCACGATCCAGATCGTGCCCGCCAATCCGCAGGTGGTCTACGTGCCGACCTATAACCCGACCGTCGTCTACGGCACGTGGCCCTACCCGGCCTATCCGCCCGTCTATGTGCCGCCGCCTCCCGGCTACGCGATCGCAACGGGATTCATGACGGGGCTCGCATTCGGCGCGGGCGTGGCCGTCGCCAATTCGCTATGGGGCGGGTTCAACTGGAACAATCACGACGTCAACATCAACGTCAACCGCTACAACAACATCAACGTCAACAACCGGATCAACTCGAATACGTCGACCGCGAACTGGAACCGCAACGAGAGCATCAATCGCAATAATGCGAACTTCAATCGCAACAACGCCAATGTGAACAGCAGCAACCTCGCTGCGCAGCGCGACCAGTTTCGCGGACGCGACGCCTCGCGCGCGCAGGCGCAGCAGACGCTGCAGAACCGTACTGGCCAGAACCTGAGCGGCAACGCGAGCCAGCGGGTGCAGAACATCCATCAGGGCGGTGCCAGCGAGGGCAATCTCCGCAACAGCGCGCAAAACCTGAACCGCGACAACGCGTTGCGCGGCTCGGGCGACGCGGCGGGCTCGCGGCAGGAGTTGCAGCGCGGTCAGGCGAGCCGCCAGTCGCTGGCGAACAACGGCGGCGCAAGCAACCGGCTCGGCTCGGGCGGCGGCGGACAGCAGTTCAATGGCGCGCAGGCGGGCGGCGGGCGGCTCGGTGGCGGAGGTGGGGGCGAAGGCGGTGGAGGCTTCCAGCATGGCGGCGGGGGCGGAGGATTCCAGCATGGCGGCGGAGGTGGAGGATTCCAGCGTGGCGGGGGCGGAGGCTTCCACCGCCGCTAGAAGAACGATCGACAGCAACCATCTTGGATCGGACCAGAACCGGCCGCTCGAGCGCCCGCTCTGGTCGACAGGAGTCAGTCATGACCGGCAACTCAATCCGCGTATCAACCCGTCATTCGATTCGCACCGCCACTGGCAGCACGCGGCGCGCCGCGCTTTCGCACGCGCTCGCCGCAGCCGCCGCCATCGCGATGTTCGCGGCAGCGCAGCCCGCCGCCGCGCAGGCCGTCTACCCGACGCCCGACGCCGCCGCCAGTGCGTTCGCGAATGCGCTCGCGACCAACGACCATCCCGCGATGGAAAAGGTGCTCGGCAAGAACTTCGGGCGCTACATCCCGACCACCGACATCGGCGAGGACGACATCTACGCGTTCCTCGGTCAATGGGCGAAAGGCCATCGGATCGTCGACGACCCGGCGCCCCACGCCGGCCGCAAGAGCGTGCATCTCGAGGTGGGCGACGGCGGCTGGACACTGCCGATTCCCATCGTGCAGACGGCGCGCGGCTGGCAGTTCAACACGCCCGCCGCCACGGATGAAATGCTCACGCGCCGTATCGGCCGCAACGAACGCGCGGCGATTCTGACCTCGCTTGCGTATGTCGACGCGCAAAACGACTACCGCAAGCAGATGCAGCACTACGCGCAGAAGTTCATCAGTTCGCCCGGCAAGCAGGACGGTCTGTACTGGCCGACGGCAGCCGGCCAGCCCGAAAGCCCGCTCGGACCGCTCGCTGCGACCATGCCGCATCAGATCGCGCCAGGCGAAGCGTATTACGGCTATCACTACCGCATTCTCACGTCGCAAGGCGCCAAGGCCGACGGCGGCGCGCAGAACTACGTGCAGGACGGCGTGCTGTCGAAGGGCTTCGGCCTCGTCGCGTGGCCGGCCGAATACGGCAAGACGGGCGTGATGACTTTCATGGTCAACCAGAACGGCCAGGTCTATCAGAAGGATCTCGGGACGCAGACGCCGCGTGCCGCGTCGGCGATCACCACATTCAATCCCGACTCCTCCTGGCAGGCGACGCAGCCTTGAGCACGCGCTGAAGCTGCGCCGGGTGCTGCGGGCGGCGTCCGTCACTCCGACGGCGCCGCTGTTGCCCGGTTTCGTCCGGCATCACGGTTGGTCATCGGTTGGGTTGCCTCAACGGTATAATGTCGAACTTCGCTGCGGCGCAGTTTTCGCGCCGTGCGCTTTCCGGCATGCGACCCGTTCCTGCCGTCGAGCGCCATCCGTGCGTTTTCGCGATGTCCGCCTCGAGCGCGCGCCGCGAGCGCATGCGCAGCAGCACGACGCGCGGCATGCGCGGCAACGTGATCACACGCCCCGCGCCTGCCTGCCCCGCCCGCATTCCGAAACGCCCATTCTCGACCGACCATGACAGCCAAACTGATCGACGGCACCGCCCTTTCCAAGACCTTGCGCGCCGACGTCGCCACGCGCGCCGCCGCCCTCACCGCCCGCGGACACCAGCCGGGCCTCGCCGTCGTGCTCGTCGGCGACAATCCGGCGAGCGAGGTCTATGTCCGCAACAAGGTGAAAGCGTGCGAGGACAACGGCCTGTTCTCGTCGTACGACCGCTATCCCGCGACGATGACGGAAGCGGATCTGCTTGCGCGCATCGACGCGCTCAACCGCGATCCGAAAATCCACGGCATTCTCGTGCAATTGCCGCTGCCGAAGCACATCGACAGCCACAAGGTGATCGAAGCCATCGCGCCCGAGAAAGACGTGGACGGCTTTCACGTCGCGAACGCCGGCGCGCTGATGACGGGCAAGCCGCTGTTCCGCCCGTGCACGCCGTACGGCGTGATGAAGATGTTCGAGGCGTACGGCATCGAGCTGAAGGGCGCGAACGCCGTCGTGATCGGCCGCTCGAACATCGTCGGCAAGCCGATGGCGCTGCTGCTGCTCGAAGCGAACGCGACGGTCACGATCTGCCACAGCAAGACGCGCAATATCGCCGCCTTCACGCGCGACGCGGATGTCGTCGTGGTCGCGACGGGCCTGCGCAACACGCTGACAGCCGACATGGTGAAGCCGGGCGCGACGGTAATCGACGTCGGCATGAATCGCGACGAGAACGGCAAGCTGTGCGGCGACGTCGATTTCGCGAACGTCAAGGAAGTGGCGGGTCATATCACGCCCGTGCCCGGCGGCGTCGGCCCGATGACGATCACGATGCTGCTCGTCAATACGATCGAAGCGGCCGAGCGAGCCGCAGGCAACGCCTGAGCAAACGGCTCGACGCGCTTCTGGCGCGTAGTCAACAGCCGCCCGGCTTGTCGCAACGAGCCGGGCGCGTGCCATCCGCAGATCCAGCGCAATCACCCGGTTGTCAAAGCGGCGGCCAGCGGACCGCGAGGTCGGCCGCGCGCATCGGCGCCGGTTCGGGCGCGTTCCGGCGTTCGTGCTGACGCGCTTCGCTGCGCGCGATGCGCGCGCGGACCCAGCGCATCGCCGGCCGCTCGATCCACCGCGACGAGAACGCCGCCAGCGCGAGAATAAACGGCGCGCTGACGACGATCGACAGCATCGGAGGCATGCTTGGCGCGAGCGCCGCCACACCTTGCTGAACCATGAATCCGTAGAGGTAGATCGCGTACGAGTAGTCGTGACGCGGCACCCAGCGGCGCAGCATCGGCGTCACGCTCACCCAAAGCAGCCCATAGACGAACGCGATATAGAACAGGGCCTGCGCGCCCGCCGTGTCGCGAAACACGAGAAACACCAGCAGCAGCCCGCACGCCCTCAGACCGCTGAGTTCGATGCGCTCGCGCCATCCGTACAGCAGCATGCCGAGAAAGAAGAACGGCTCTGGGAAGAACGCATAGCCGCCTGCCTTGTCCGCGAAATCGCGCCAGCCGATCTGCAGATCGGGCAGACGCACGCGCACCGAAAGCACGGCGGCCGCGATCAATACGGCGATCACGATGCGCCAGCGCGTCGACAGCAAGCCGACCATGCCCATGACCAGCACGAGCAGATAGCAATGCACCTGGAGCGGCAGCGTCCACAACGGTGCGCCGATGTCGCGTCCGAAACGGTTGTGCTCGAACACACCCGGCAATGTCCAGACGCGCTTCATCACGAGTGTCGAGAAATAGTCGAGGTTTCGCCATGTGGCGCCCGACGCGAAATAGTCGTGCAGCGCGAGCGTCGTGAAGATCGGGCCGACGACGAAGATCGCCACCAGCGACGCGCCGACCACGGCGGGCAGCAAGCGCGCGAGCCGCAGCGCGACGAAGCGCGGCACCGAGCGCTGCCGCTCGAAGCTCGCGCTGACCAGCAGTCCGCTTATCAGAAAGAACGCATACACGCCGAGATCGCCCGCGCCGCCGAAGCCGAGCGCCGCCGCGACGGCATCGCCGGCGCCCGTCTGCTGGATCGCATACGCATTGCAATAGACGACGGCGCACGCGGCGACCAGTCGCACGAGATCGAAGTTGTTCGCGTCGCGCGCAAGCGCGCCCGACAGCGTCTGGGGATGTGGAGTCATCGCGAGAGGCACCTGATGCTGGCGGGCCGCTGAGCTCACGCGTACGGCCACCGAAGGATAGGAAAGCCGCGCGCCATGCCGGCCTGCGCGCGGACGTCTCAACGATGCGCGAGAACCCGCGCCGCGACCGTGCGCTTGCCCACCCTCCTGTTCTGGTACAAATACGTCTGAGCCCGCTACGCATGCGCGCGAGCAGCAGTTCTGATAATTTGTGCTGCAACCGGCTGCAGATTGGCGGATATCAGCTGATATCAGTTGGAAACGCCGAACGGCGCCCCAATATGCATCTTGCAGGGCGCCGGACAACCCGCGCGAACGCGCCGCATGCTGTGCGCGTCGTGCACGCCGCTCAGGTTTCAGGCCCGGATGTGCGTCATCCGGGCGTTTATTTACCGCGTCAGACAGGAAGCATCATGTCCACCTCTCAATCGACATCCGACAATCCGCTCCTCGATTTCTCCGATCTGCCGCGCTTTGGCGAGATCCGCCCCGAACATGTGACCCCTGCCCTCGATGTGCTGCTCGCGAATGCGAGCGCCGCCGTCGACCGCGCGGCCGAGCCGTCGACGCCGGCGTCGTGGGCCGACGTCATCGAGCCCGTCGAACGCGCGACGGAGCCGCTGTCGCGCGCCTGGGGCGTGATCGGCCACCTGAACGCCGTCGCCGATACGCCCGAACTGCGCGCCGTGTACGGCGAGAACCTGCCGCGCGTCACCGAGTTCTGGTCGAGCGTCGGGCAGAATCTCGCGCTGTACGAGAAGTACAAGACGATCGCCGCCGCCGATGATTTCGAATCGCTGACAGGCGAACGCAAGAAGATCCTGAACAACTCGCTGCGTGACTTCAGACTGTCGGGTGCCGAACTGCCAGAAGACCAGAAGCCGCGTTTCGCGGAACTGCAGGAGCGCCAGGCTGCGCTGTCGAAGGCCTTCTCGGATCACGTGCTCGATGCGACGAATGCGTATGCGTTCATCGCCGAAAGCAAGGACGAACTGGCCGGGTTGCCCGAAGATGTGATCGAAGCCGCGCGCGAAGCGGCCGAGCGTGAAGGCAAGAGCGGCTGGAAGTTCACGCTGCATTTCCCGTCGTACTTTCCCGTCATGCAGTATTCGGAGAACCGCACGATGCGCGAGACGATGTATCGCGCGTATGTCACGCGTGCATCGGAACTCGGGCCGCAATACGGCAAAGGCAATGCCGACTGGGACAACACGGGCATCGTCGCCGACGCGCTGAAGCTGCGCGAAGAGGAGGCGCATATGCTCGGCTTCAGGAACTTCGCCGAGGTGTCGCTTGCGCCGAAGATGGCCGAGTCGCCGGAACAGGTGATGGCGTTCCTGGAAGACCTCGCGACGCGCGCGCGTCCGCACGCCGAGCACGACTGGAAGGAACTGCGCGAGTTCGCTGCGAGCGAGCTGGGTTTCGCCGAACTCCAGCCGTGGGATGTCGCGTTTGCCGCCGAACGCCTGCGTGAAAAACGCTATTCGTTCTCCGAGAACGAAGTGAAGCAGTATTTTCCGGAAGACACGGTTCTCAAGGGCCTGTTCAAGGTCACGGAGACACTGTTCGGCGTGAAGATCCGCCGCGACGAAGCGGCGACGTGGCACCCGGACGTGCGCTTCTTCCGCGTCGAGAATCAGGACGGCGGCCTCGTAGCGCAGTTCTATCTCGACCTGTACGCGCGCGAAGGCAAGCGCGGCGGCGCGTGGATGGACGACGCCCGCTCGCGCCGAAAGCCCGTCAACGGCGCGGTGCAGACGCCCGTCGCCTATCTGACCTGCAACTTCTCGGCGCCCGTCGGCGGCAAGCCCGCGTGCTTCACGCACGATGAAGTGATCACGCTGTTCCACGAGTTCGGCCATGGCCTGCATCACATGCTGACGCGCGTCGACGAGCTCGGCGTGTCGGGCATCAATGGTGTCGAATGGGATGCCGTCGAACTGCCGTCGCAGTTCATGGAGAACTTCTGCTGGGAGTGGGACGTGCTGAGCGACATGACGTCGCACGTCGATACGGCCAGGCCGCTGCCGCGCGAGCTGTTCGACAAGATGCTTGCCGCGAAGAACTTCCAGAGCGGACTGGGCACGCTGCGTCAGATCGTGTTCTCGATGTTCGACATGAAGCTGCACGTCGACTTCGACACGTCCGGCGCGAAGAGCGCGAACGACCTGGCGCGCGAGATCAACGAACGCTTCCACGTGATTCCGCAAGCATCGTTCTCGCGCTGGCCGAATACGTTTAGCCACATTTTTGCGGGTGGGTATGCGGCGGGCTACTACAGCTACAAGTGGGCCGAAGTGCTGTCCGCCGATGCTTACGCCGCGTTCGAAGAAGCCGCGCAGGCCGGCAAAGGCAGCGTGCTTGATGCGGCGACGGGCACGCGGTATCGCAAGGAGATTCTCGAAGTGGGCGGCAGCCGTCCCGCGATGGAATCGTTCAAGGCGTTTCGCGGCCGCGAGCCGAATATCGATGCGTTGCTGCGGCATAACGGCATGGCGCCGGATGTGGTGCCGGGGGCGGCGCATTGAGGGTGTTGATGCGTTGGAACGCAGGTTCGTAGGGGCTGGTATTCGATCTGCGGTATTGCCGGGTTAAATGAAAGAGCGGGTTCGGGTTGCCGGGCTCGCTTTGTTTTGGTTTGCTCGCATCCGCGATTTGTTTTTGCTTTTGCTTTTGCTTTCGCTGGCATCCGCGATTCGTTAGCGTGCTTCAGGCGTCGCCCCTGTGCGGGG
>NZ_JAGUUD010000137.1:0-17942 GCF_020177535.1 Paraburkholderia sp. XV
ACATCCACGGCGTCTCTGGTGAGCAGCAGATTGGCGGCGAACCAGCCGTCAGGTAACCGATGTGCGGACGGCGAGACTGAGTAACCGTTGTAATAGTGAAGATTTTTATTGTTTTGCATACGCGATAAACGGCCGCACGACATCAATGCCGTACTAGCAAAATAAAAGGAAAATGAGGCGAGACGGATCGTGTCGAAATGACAAATGATGCGCACGTCGAAACGCGGCGATCAGATCGGGAGCGCATGGCTCCGCGAGGATGCTAGTCAGGCTGACAAAGCAAAGGGCCGCTAAACCGGCCCTTAAAATACGTTACTGCGGCGAGATATTCGCGGCCTGCATACCCTTCGGGCCACGCTTGGTCTCGTAGCTGACCTTCTGGTTTTCTGCGAGCGTCTTGAAGCCGTCGCCCCGAATTTCCGAGAAGTGGGCGAAAAGATCGTCGCCACCTGCATCAGGAGTAATGAAGCCAAAGCCTTTGCTATCGTTGAACCATTTAACGGTACCGGTATCCATGAGAATTCCTGAAATGAGACATAAAAGCTCCAGTGCGGAGCGACAAAAAGTTCAAGGAAGAAGAGAGGACAACGAGTACCGCGCAGATGAGGCGGAAAATGGTGATCAGCAATCGAGCTTCTTGAATATTTCGAAATCCACAATATAGTGCGCGGCTGGGTCTGTCAACGCTTTTCGTGACTGGCTTCGTCCCGGAGCCGATCGTCCCCCGGCAATCACCCGATGGGTTCTGGCGCGGCTCCTACTCGCACGAGGGCCAAACGATAGTCGCTGACAGCGCCGTGACGAACAGCCGAGAGGACGTTACCCTACAAAACCATGACGAATTCCATACCTCGCCCCGTAGACCGTTCCGGGGAGCCTCTCTCCAGCTCCTCATCGCGAGCGTGAGGGACTACGCCATCCTGATGCTTGATCCAGCGGGCTTCATCGGAACCTGGAATGCCGGGGCGCAACACTTCAATGGATACGCAGCAAGCGGGATCATCGGTCAGCACTTCTCCATTTTTTGCCCGGAATGTGAACAGATTGCCGGTCGTCCGGCGCTTGCCCTGCGAGCTGCCCTTGACGAAGGTAAATTCGAGGACGAAGGCTGGCGGGTGCGCAGGGACGGTGGCCAGTTCTGGACGAGCGTGGTCATCGATCCGCTGCACGACGATTCTGCCCAGTTCATCGAATTTGCCGGGATCAAGGAATTTGTAGCCACGCCCGGACGCCATCGAAACCGCGCTTACGGTGCGTCTGTCCAACAGCGGCGCAGGATTTCAGGACGCGACGAGTTGGCCCGGCGGCAGGCTTTTCAGCATATGGCGGTCGAGCGTCCCGGCGAGAACCGCAGGACGGGATCGCTCGAACGGAAATCATCGTCGGCGGAGTGGCACGAAGCCGAGCCGCCTTTCCGAATGGCGGTTCGTCATTCGTCAGCGGGCGTTCGCGGATGGAGCGCGAAGGACTGCTCATGGCTGCGAACCGAACGGACATTCCAACGAAGTAGCCCGATTGTTCGTGCTCTGCTCCGTTGAAGCGAATTCCCGCTGAATGGACTGTGAGGCTGCAACGGTGGACGCACTGGTATCAGGTCCCTTCCGTTCCGCCTGAAATGCGCAGACTGCGTGCCAACGTAAAAAAAGCCTGCCGGCAATATCGGCAGGCCGCAACAACCACGCGCCGGGAAGTGGGGGCATAAACTTCCCGGATGATCAAGATGCCCGTCCAGTGGCATTGGACGTTTGATGCAAATCAGTCCGCCACGCACCGTTGCGCGTTCGCTTGCTGCTCGACCTCCGACCCCGGTGTCGCAAATGGGAATGCGAAATTACATAAGCAGGTCGGCCGAACCCGTGCGTCGAGAGAGAAGTGCAGATACGAAGACCGGGTTGGCTGCCAAACACGTCCGTCGGTTTGGCATGGTGCCTGGCGGTTCGAAAACGAACTAGTGATAGGTTTTGCCCGGATCAAGAAACTGCAGCAGCAGATAACGTAAGGATTCGACCCGACAATACAGGACGATTACATCGCCGTCGCTTGCATCCATCAGCGCATGCGATAACTGCATCGCGGGATCGCGTGCCTCGCCCAGCGTCGCAACACGGATCTCGTCGAATGAGTCGAAGCCATCCAGATCTGCAAGGCAAGAAACGCCGTCTCCTCCTCGCGGTACCACGTGAACAAATTTACCCTCGATGTCGCAGATAAACCGGTCGTCCACAGACGACGGCATTCGAAGTGCCTTGATATGCATTTTGCGCTTGCGAAAGGGAGAAATGGCCCCTGTGCGGCAAGCGGGGAGGAGTGCAGATTCGACAGCATGCTAACGCAGCGACTAATTACCCGCAACGAAAACCGGGCGATCGTGGGCTCGAGGCGCCTTGGATCGAGACCGGCAGTATTACCGCGGATGCCCGATGACGCAGCGCACTGACCTTATGAGGAATACGATGCGCCTCGATGCGATTCCTGATATATGCGGCGCCAATTTTTCCAGTCACGCTAAGGCTGCCGTATTCATAGCCGCGCTTAGTTGTTCACTTTCTCGAGAGTGTCCTCGTCGGTGTGGACAAACGGCTTGCCGTAGACGAAGAGGTGCGTCTCGTATTTATATTTCAGTGTATCGCCCGACAAGGAAAACGAAATCTTGACGGATTTCGTGGAGTCGTTATGAACCATATACTGAGCTTGCGCAACTCCCTGGTTTTTTGTTGTTAAGGTCATGGTATTGCCAGGCCGGCCCTCCGCTACGAAACAAACGGAACGAGGAACGCAGGAGGTATCGTAGATCAGGTTGTTCGTCCTGTCATAGGTCAAATAGCCGATCTGATCATGAAATTGATGGTGATTGGTTGTCCTGTATACCGTCTGATGATAAAGCACCGAGACCAAATGCTCGACACTGTTGTTGGTGTCAGGAATATTGGGGGTAATGGTGATGATCTCGTAGTACGGCGAGACCGCCTTGCCGCCTCGGCCGACATGGGATCCGGTCTGGCCCGGCGCGACGTCCTCCCCCCTATCTCGAACTGTTTTCCATGTTCCGATCAGTGCGGCGAGCGGACCATAATCCTGCACCTTCCCGTTAATGACAATCCCTTGATTCGGGCTAGCGGCGAAGACATGTTGGCTGGTAGTGGCGAAGGGGACGGCAATCAGAATAGCAATGGCAATGAACTTGAAATGGGGCTTCATGGCGATGTACATCTCTTGAGGTTTCGTTATCTCAAACCTCAGTCGATCGTTGATCCCTCGTAGAAAATCCACAAGTGTTTAAATGAAACCGGTGGTTATGTAAGGCTCAACGATCAATTCAGGTCGATGTCTCGATCTTGACAGAGTGCAATCCCAGCAGACCTCGAGAAAGATAAGCAATTCGACATTCGCACGTTGGTGTTGGCGAGAGGAACGCGTATTCGTCCGTGCAGAATCTCGTCGACGCCGTCACCGGCGGCGGCACCGCTCCGGGCACCTAGTACTTCCATGCGAACTCGACGGCACCGGACAGCCAGGGGGTAGGGACCGATAGCGTTGCGATCGGCCCGAACTCTACGATCAACGGGAGATGGAATTCGTCTGCGGGCGGCCAGGGGGCCGTAGCGTCCGGCAAAAACAGCTCGGCGGTGGGTAACGTTCAACGACATCGGGCAGCAGTTCGACGGCGGTGGGAGCCGGGGCAACATCGACGCGTAGCGGGTCGACGGCGCTTGGCGCGGACAGTAACGACGGCGGCCGTGCAAATGTCGTGTCAGTCGGCCCGGTCGCGTCGGCCCGGCAGGTCATCAATGTCGCAGCCGGCACGGCGCCAAACGACGGGGTCAACGTCGAACCGTTGAACGCCGCGCTTTCCTAGGCAAACGCCTACACTGATGCCCGGATGAGTGAACTGCAGAACGGAATCAATTCCACCGCGCGCAATGCGCATTCGGGCATCGCTGCAGCGACTGCGCTGACGATGATCCCGGAAGTGGACAAGGACAAGACGCTGTCGCTCGGTATCAGTACCGCGGGTTTTCGGGGTTAGCAGGCAGTCGCGATCGGCGGTACGGCATGCCTGACGGACAACCTGAAAATGAAAGCCGGCGTGGGCATGAGCCCGGGCGGCACGACGGCCGGTGTCGGCGCGGCAATGCAATGGTAAGTCGTGAGGGGGTGCAGCAATCGCCGCAATCGCGCGATCCCGCACGGTCCGCCAAATACAGTCTATGGAGTAGCTGATGAACCGCCTCTTTTTCGCAAGCGTTTTCTGTACCTCCGTGCTTGCCGTGACCGGCTGCACCGCAGGCAGTGGCCCGACCTTCAACGCGTATGCAGTCGACGCGAGCGACGGCTTCAGGACATACCGGGCCGAGTGCCACGGACTGTTCGAGAGCGCGGCAACCTGCATGAAGGTAGCGCAACGCATCTGCGGCGACAAGGTAGTGCAGCCGATCGACCGGATCGACCGCGTTTGACCGGTAAATGTCCTGTGCATGCGCAGGAAGATGATCTCGAACGGACGCAGGAAGAGCTGCGTTAGTCACGAAAGGCATTTTTCCTCCGTCTTGTGATAACGTGATATGGAGTTGCGTGGTCTGCATTCCGGCTGTACGACGAGTATGGCTATGAAACTTGGCAGTGCCATGCAGGCTGCAGCTGGATGCCGTCGGTGCCCCCGTCACGTCGCCCATACTTTCCCCGCAGCACAAAATGATCTGCGTGCGAACCGCGTGCACGAAAGGCCGAAGACAGTTTGACTGTGCTGGCCGTCTTGCACGTCCAAATTGATCGGTGTCAAATGCCTGCCACAAATCGCCGGGCAGTATGAAGCCGGAGACCATTGCTTACACGGAGCCGCCATGTCCTCATCTTCGTATCGGGAACTCGAGCGCGATGTTGCGCATCTCAAGGCTGCCATCTCGTTGCTCGAACAGACCAGAGCGTATTTTGCAGTGCGCAGCCCCGTCAAAGATCCGGCGTATCGGAAAGCACGCCTGAGAACAGCGCTGGCTAGTGCTGAATGTGACGATGTTATCGCTGCGCAGATCGAGCGTCTGCTCGGACGATTAGCCTTGTTAAGAGTCGACGTTGACGGCGATAGTGGCTGCGGCCGCAGAACACGGACTCGATCGTCGCGCTTAAGCTCTTAGCGCAATGGCAGGTGCTTACAAGAATATGGAGGATCTGCTCAGACTTGCCTGTATCGGCAGCCTGATCAGGTCGACGTGTCCGGCCGATCTCCCGACAATTCATGCTCCGTTCAGCTGAAGTACAGTGCTAGAAAACGGTGTCGGCAGGCGAGAGCGGTGTGTTGCCTGTCGTGCTCGGCGTGGTGCTGGTCGCAGCCCCTTCCAGTTCAAGAATACTCGTTGCCTCTCTGCAGGCGACATGGTTAGCCTGCTCGTCCTCTTCCACCACGTCGGCAGAGATCTTATGGGGCAGTGTGCGCCCGCGTCGGCCGAACAACCCGGCATATCTCGACTTTTTTCGCGCGCCTGCGGGTCAGAAACGTCCGGATCGCAGAATGGCAACGGCCCATGCAAGGCCCATTGCCGCGGCAACGACGAAGCCCCCCAGCCCCAGCAACGAAATGCCTGCATAGCGGGGACCGCTATGGAATGTCGTCACGATGGACGACCCTATCACCACGCTGGCTATGATCAAGCTCAGGCTGAGCCGATTGCTGGCACGATCAAGGTGCTTTTCCAGGGTTTGCAACCGATCATGTTCGACATGAATCGTGGCCTTGCCGCTGCTCAGTATGTCTATCGTCCGGTTCAGGATGTCGGGAAAACTAACGGCGGTGCGTTGCAGCGCACGGAGAACGCGGAAAGCACGTTCGAGCTCATGCTTGGGGAGCAGGCCATGCAACATTCTGCGGGCGAGCAGCCGGGGGGCGTAGTCATGCAGGCAAATCACCGCGTTAAAATCCGGATCGACCGCGAGCGCTTGCGACTCCACGAGCATGAATGCCTTTGCAACCAGCAGAAACTGCCGTGGCAGGCGGATATGGTGCCGCTGGCTGAGTCGTCCGAACTGACGTGCAATCTCGCTGAAGGAATAGCCTTTCCCTGCCGCCAGATAGTATGCCTTTAAGGCATCCGATACATCGTGGGTGAAAGCGGTCCGGTCAATTTCCACGGCGACAACGCCCATTGCAAAGTAGGCGTCTACCATCCATGCAACGTCAGCCGAACTGATCGCCAGAATAAGTTGCGCAAGGGCTTCCTGATCGGGGCCGGATAGCTCGCCCATGATGCCAAAATCGTGAAAGCACAGTCGCCCATCTGAGCGGACAAATACGTTGCCTGGGTGTGGATCCCCGTGAAAGAAGCCATGCTCGAAAATCTGTTTCAGGAATGTTTTCATGAGCTTTGCCGAAAGACGTTGCCGTTCCGGGCGGTCTGGTAATGGCTGATCGGCTAGCTTGTGACCGGCATTTCGCTCCATGGTCAAGACAACGCGACTGGTGAGATCCCAGTGGATACGCGGAATAAAAACGCTAGGGTCGTCCTTGAAGTTCTCTCGCAGGCGGTCGCCATGACGTCCTTCCGTCTCATAGTCCAGTTCGTCATTGATGGTTCGGGCAAACTCCTCGACCAGGTCCATCGGCCCAAACCGGCGGCTTTCCGAAATCAGCTGCTCGAGCCGACGGGCCAGAAAGCGCATGATCGCGATGTCCGCGCGAATGACGGCTTCGATCCCCGGGCGCTGCACCTTGACCACGACGCTTGTTCCGTCATTGAGGTATGCTGCGTGGACCTGCCCGATTGATGCGGCGGCAAGCGGCTTCTCGTCGAATGTGGAAAACAGTTCATGGACGGGCTTTGCGAGTTCGCGCTCGATGATGGAGCGGGCTTGCGCCCCAGGAAACGGAGCGACGTTGTCCTGGAGCGCCTGCAACTCGACAATCCATGCCTCGGGTAACAGGTCACGCCGCAAGCTGAGAAGTTGCCCGAACTTGATGAACGCCGGGCCGAGCTGCGCAAGCATTTCACGAAAACGTCTGGCGTCGCAGTCGCTGGGTCCCGAAACGGTGCTCGCCGCTCCAACAGCGTCCCGACCGAACTGCAAGCGCTCGACATAGTGCGCCCATCCTGTGCTCGCGACTATCTGCATAATCTGCATAAGTCGCGGCAGCCTGGCCGGCGTGGAACCTCCAATCGCCACGTTATGGGGATCTGAACGGGCGGCGGAACACATTCGTTTTCTCCTCTAATGCGGGACGCCGCTCGTTCAGGTCCCTCGTCAACCGGTCTGCACGGCGCCCGTTTCGAATCAAAATCCACGGTTGGCTCGTGGGCCTGAGTGACGGGCGGTCCGGCTTTCGGTCATTCTAAAAAGGTTAGCGCCCCGCTTTCCTGCCAGCTTGACGCAAATCAATCCGGGAATGGCCCGCATGCGGAAGAAATCGCGACGCCCGTATGGTTTTTTCGGACGAGACGAAGCTGCCTTTGCGGGTAAAGGTCTTTGCATTGAGCGAGAATTGGACTTGACGTTACCGGGCGCGGCACCCGTTCCGGCGAAGCCGGTCGGCTGGTGGCCGCGCCTCGACGCGTAGCGGCGGGAAAGTTAAACCGCGTTGCCAACTCAACGTAACCGTCCTCGCGCCTTGAAGACCTCGATTTGCAGCGCACGTTCTGCAGCATCGAATGCACTGCCGATCGCAAGTTCGATACTTTCGTTCTGCCCATGCCCGATGAGCGTTGCACCGTCTTCGGCCATCAAGACATCAAGGCTGACGTCGTATCGGATATTTCCACGGTCGGTTCGCGTCAAACCGATCGCGAGCTTGCAACCGAATACTTTCGCCGCGTAGCGTTCAAGCCGGATGAGTTGTGCGGCGGCTTCCGCTTCCAGCGAGTCCGATCCGCTGAAGCCGAGATAGACGATGTCCATACCGATGTCCACTTTCGTCCTTCCACCGTCGCTGCGCAGCCCCAACCCTTGCATGTCGCTATAGAAAAAGGATGGCTTGCCCGCAGCCGCTGCCGTTGACATGCATCAAAGGGCATCGGTGTGGCAGTTGGTACGAAAACGCCCGTGCCTGCCTCAACAATCCCGAGTTGGAGAAAGCGCGCGCCGACGGGGCGGGCGAGCGGCAAACCCACATAGTGCTGTGATGGGTCAGGCCTTCTCAAAACTATTGGCGTATGTGATCGAGAATTCGCGCCTGTGCTCAAGCAACTCATCGCGCTCATCCTCGCGACAGGATTGGCGAAGGTGGTGGACACGATCGATGAGGCCAGTCAGGTCAGCAAGGATATTGATTTGCTCAGACCAGACGTGGTCCTGATCGACCTTCACCTGCGCGTCGGCAGGAGGATGGGCGCGTAGCCGATCACGACTGGGGAAGGCTTCCGTGCCAGAGGACGTAAGGTCTGGCAGTCGTCTACCTGTTTCCAGCATTGATCGCGATCTACGAGATCTATCGCGTCGGGTATTGGGTCTCCCAGCAGGGGATGAACTTTGTCGCATTCAGCCAGACGGGCTATGAGTATGCCCTGATGCTTGCCATGTTCGCGGTACAGGTTGTCATCGCCCTGCTGTTTATGGCCTTGGTCTGGTCCACTCATCATCCGGACTTCGAGCATCGGCTGACGAATCTGGCGCTTGGCCTCGCGTGTTCTGGCGCCGTGCTGGCGTTCGATTACTTCGCGCTTCAGCGGCCGGCCTGATGCTGCCGCGAAACCATGCGATGGCTAACGAGGTGGAGTGGAGCAGTGGGCTGCACGGGCCGCCGACTGCTGCGTCGGATGGTAAAGCTGCGCAGCGTGACGCGTCACTGCGGACACTGACAGGTTCACAAAAACAGCGTGCGTCAGCGCATCCTGCATTGGGTTGTCCTCGAACTGGTTAGCCGCTTCCCGGGGCGGTTCACGCGCGGCTTTGCGCGGGCCGGATAAGGGCTGGAAGCTCGTTTCAGAAACCAGGCCGTCAGTGGTCGAAGAGAATCCGGACATGCCTGCAATGCCCGGACACTGCGAGCGATTGAAGGATCGCTTGGAAGACGTACTTTCACGCTGCGCGCGGTTTAATGCTGGAGCCGCGCTTCCCGTTAAGGACCCGCCCGGGCCATGCACGTGCCCATCAGGGAACGACCAGGTCGAATTGCAGCGTTACGCGTACGCTCAAAACGTCGTTCTGTATCGAGCGCAGTCTTCCCGCTGCCACTCTTACGTTAGTTGACGGAAGTCAATTGGATCGCAGCTCTCAATCGTACATTCATAGCGTAACAGTGCGAATCAAGCCGGACGTCTGCTCGCGGCAGGCGCTGAACTCGGGAGACGTCATGGACGGAGCGAAGAGGGGAAGAACGATATGTGCGGTTGTAGCGGTGTGCTTGACCGCATGTGGCGGTGGTAGTTCTCCGCCGACGCCAAACGCCGACCCGCAAGGATTCTGGCAGGGAACAGCGGGCGATGGACGGGATGTTTCCACCTTGATCCTTGAACAGGGTCAGTATTTTATGGTCTTTTCTTCCGGCACCACGGTAAGCGGCATGGTCGAGGGAGCATTTAGCGTGAGCGGCAACACGCTTATTGACAATGCCGCGATCGATTTTCCGGCCTCGGGGGCCGCCACTACTGCGAGCGTTACGGGTTCCGTCACGACACGACAGTCGCTATCCCTCACCGATGCTGAGTCCAGCGGCGTCAGAGCGGTCACGGGGACCTATAGCCCCGCCTACGACACCCCGGTAGATATATCGGAAGCCATTGGCACCTGGGTGGGAAACATAGGCAGTACGGGGGAGACCAGACTCACGATCAGCCCGGATCTTTCTTTCACGGGCACGCAGGGATCGTGTTCGTTCAGTGGCTCGGTGCGTGCACGGCCAACGGGCAAGCACGTGTTTGATGGAAGTTTAACGTTCAATGATGTGTCGTGCGCGTCTGGAACCGGAACATCAATGAACGTCGAAGCTGTCGTTTCAGGAACGAAGATCACTGCTGTAGGTGTGAACTCCTGGACAACAGTCGGGTTTGCGTTTGTCGGAGCGCGGCAATGACGAGTGGCAAAACGACTGTATCCGGGATCTGGCGGTCAGCGCATTACGCAGACGAGGCGTTCCTGGCCTGATCGCAAGGGAGGTTGCGTACGCGATTTGCGTTCGACATCAACCACCTTCAAAACGGGACGCGCTGACCGCGCCAGTACTGTACTGAGATGAAGCACATCATGCCTTCTATATTCAGATCGAGATCATTTAGGATAGCGGCCGCACTGATCATGTCGCTTGGCTGTCCAAGGTTGACGGAGGCGCAGAGCGCGAGTGCGCCTCCATCGGCTGCCCAGTCGCCAGACGATATGGCCTCGGAATCTCGCGGAGGATCGTTGGCTCCAGCGGAAATGTCGGGAAATAAAGGGAAAACGCGTGCGCAGGTGAAGCAGGAACTGGAGCAGGCTAAGAAAAGTGGCGAAATGAATCGCATCAACGAGTTCTACGGCTTATCGCGATGGTGACCGTGCGGGCGCTTTAAACGACGTACTTCGCGGCGGTGTTACAAGCATGTTATTGCGACTTCGTAGACGGCCCCGCGCTAGATCCAGGTTCAAGCGGGCAGCCCGAAAATGGCACAATTGGTAAGCGGATGATAAGCCCGACCGGGTATGTAGTCCGGTCCACAGCCAGCGAAAAATGCCGCTGCTGCGTTGCCGTCGCAGCGCTTCCAGAGATATCTCAAGCCGAGAGCGCCGCGGACCCGGTCCTTGCGGACCACGCTAGCCGGCGTTCGCTTGCATGTTTGCGATAGCTTGTGCAACTAGTGGCGCGCTATCCAGCACGGTAAGCCGCTCTAGAAACGCACCGCGTGGCACGCGCCACGGCGCGACACTATCGGTCACGACGACGCTCGCCAGCGTGCCGTTGCCCAGCTTTTCGCACGCATCGGCGAGGAAAAGACCGTGCGTGGCAGCAGCATGAACTTCGGTCGCGCCCAGCGCAAGGCAATGGCCGGCAACCAGCGAGAGCGTGGTTCCCGAACCGATCAGGTCGTCGACGATGATCGCGCAGCGGCCCGCCAGATCGCCGACGACAGGCTTTCCGGTGACGATGCCGCCGGCGCGCAGTTTCCCAGCGAACGCCGCTTCCACGGGGCTATCGAGCAGCTTCGAAAGCCGGGCGCGAAAGTCCTCTGCGCGCCGGACACCGCCTGCATCAGGCGAAACGACAACGAGCGCCCTGTCGCGCAAGTGTGACGCGAACCACTGTGCGAGCAGGCCGTTTGCCTCGAGATGCTCGGTCGGAATTCGAAAAGCGTTCTGGTACGCGGCCTGATTGTGAACATCGAGCGTGGCGAAACGGGATGCGCCCACGGCTTCGAAAAGCTGCGCAACATAGCGTGTGGTCACGGGATCGCGTGTCTGCGAACGACGGTCCTTGCGCGCGTAACAGAGGTAGGGTGCGATGACACTCACACGCGCCGCGGAGGCGTCGACCAGAGCTCCCACGAAAAAAAGCAGCTCGCACAGCTTGTCGTTCACCGTGTGACCGGGTTCGGCATACAGCGAATGGATCACATACACGTCGCGGCCGCGGACGCTTTCGAGCGGGCGCATCTTGTGTTCACCATCCTCGAAAGGACGCCACTCGTGCTCGGCCAGCGCCGTGCCAAGCGTGGTGGCCACACGCTGCGCGTAGGCGTGACTCGCGGGAGGGGAGAAGAGCATTGGCGCGGTGTTCATCGTGATGTCTCCTGGTGGTCTGTTTGCATTCGTGCGGCGTGAGCATGCGCTACGCGCTCTTCGTGGTCTTTCCAAAGCGTGCAGCTAAGCCGCTGCACGCCTGCCAGATACGTCTGCCAGACTGGTTGACCGAAGCAACCTATGGACTCTCGGAAGCCTCGCGAGTACGTGAGCGCATGGTCCGCGCAAGCAGCGGGCGCAGTTGCGCGAGCGAGCGTGCGTTCAGCACATCCGCTTTTTCCAGCCATCCGCGGCGCGCCTGATTGACGCCATAGCGCAAGTTGTCGAGCTGGGCCTCGCTGTGTGCGTCGGAATCGATGGAAATCAGTACACCGTGATCCTTCGCCATGCGGCAGACCGTATCGGTCAGATCAAGGCGCTCGGGCTGGGCATTGAGTTCCAGAAAGCAGCCGCGCTCCCTCGCCTTGCGGATCACGCGCAACATATCGATGTCCGCTGGTTCCCGGCTGCCGATCAGCCGGCCGGAAGGATGCGCCAGCACGGTCATCGAGGGATGGTCCAGCGCGCGAAGGATACGCTCGGTCTGGCGCTCGCGCGGCAGATTGAAATGACTGTGAATCGCGCCGACCACAAGATCGAGCCGGGCAAGAACAGCATCGGGAAGATCGAGCCGGCCGTCTTCGAGTATGTCGACTTCTATGCCCTTGAGCAGGGTGATACCCGTTAACTGTGCGTTGAGCTGGTCGATCTCACCGATCTGTGCCGCGAGCCTCGTTGCGTCCAGGCCGTGGGTCATCGCCAGGCGCTTCGAATGATCCGTAATGGCCAGATACGACAGGCCGCGCTCGCGGGCGGCAAGGGCCATCTCGCGTAGCGATGCGCGGCCGTCGCTGGCGAGCGTATGCGTGTGCAGGTCTCCGCGCAGATCGCTGCGCGTAACCAGGGCAGGCAGGGAAGCGTCGCGCGCCGCTTCGATCTCACCCCGGTCTTCGCGAAGCTCTGGCGCGATCCACGGCAGGCCGACGCTCGCATAGATGGACTCTTCGGTCTCGCCGGCAATACGCGTCTTTCCGCGGAAAACGCCGTATTCGTTGACCTTAAGGCCGAGTTCCTGGCCCAGGCGGCGTAACGCGACGTTATGCGCCTTCGAACCGGTGAAGTAGGTGAGTGCAGCGCCGAAGCTCTGGGGTTCGACCACGCGCAGATCGACCTGCAGTCCGCCGCGAAGCACGATGCTTGCTCGGGTAGGGCCATGCGCGAGTACCGCGGTGGCGTCGTCATAATGGGCAAACCTCTGGGTGACCGCGGCCGGATCGCGTGCCGTGGCGAGAATGTCGATGTCGCCAACGGTGTCGCGCAGGCGCCGCAGGCTACCCGCCGATTCCACGCGTTCTACGTCGGGCAATGCCCGGAGCCAGACCAGCAATGCCTCCGCGCGCTGGCTGGCCTGTGCGAATTGAAAGCGGCGCGATTTGTCGAGGCGACCCTGCAGGTTTGCAAGGATATGCGCCTCGGTCAGCGGACCAAATCCGCGCAACGTGTGGATCCGGCCCTCCGCGGCGGCCTGCTCCAGTTGTTCCAGAGACTGCACATGCAGTTGCTCGTAGAGCTGCCGCACGCGCTTTGGTCCGAGGCCCGGCACGCGCAGTAACGCGACGACTGCCGACGGCAACTGGGCTCGCAGGCTCGCAAGTAGCGGGCATGAGCCAGTGGCGACGATTTCGCGGATCTTGAGCGCAAGGTCGTCGCCGATCGCGGGAATCGTTTTCAGGTCGGCACCCTCCGCGATCATCGTTCGCACGTTTCTCGCGTACTCGCCAACCGAACGCGCCGCATTGCGATACGCGCGCACGCGGAACGGATTGTCGCCGTGAATTTCAAGCAGGTCGGCAATCTCGGTGAAAACGTCGGCGATATCGACATTATGGATTGGCATGGGCTCAGTGCGGTGCGCTGGGAATGTCACGCGGGAAAGTGTGTGAATGCAAAACCCGGTTCGAATACAGGATGGCCATCGTGCGCGATCCAACCGTTGATCCAGATCAGCGTCCCTGAAACGAGGGAACGGAACTGGTGCTTGATCGATGTCAACTTGATGTGGTTACAGCGGGACGAGGATTCAAATTGATCCGTCTCGTACCACAGCGCCGTCGGCCCGAGGCGTCTGCTGGTGATGACGGCGCCGTTGATCTCCACGCACGGCCATTCAACAAGCAGGTGCGCGGGCGGAGGAGTTCCCGATGGATAAAGCCGGCCGTCCCGATTGGCATCGCTGGCTTAGCCGATGCATATACGTCGTGTGCGCCAGTGCGACGCTCGCCATCGCCACGACCTGGCTGGGCGCGATTTTCGACTTCCCAGTGGACTTCGGCGTGGTGGCGGGGATGAAAGCGCCGGAGTGCGCGCCAGTGCGTGCGTCACCGGCCGGTTCACAGCTCGCTGCCGCACTGCCTGAGAGCGATCGCTGCCTTGCCTTCTTCATGTATCGCGCGTCGTTTCCTGACGCGGCAGACGATGCGGCCTCGTACCAGACGTGGGTGCTGCAACGGCGCGTTGCCGAATTCTGGCAACTGATCGGGTATGTGCTGGTGCTGTGGTTCGTCATTCTGTGCGTCAGCGCGACTGCAGCGCTCGCCATAAGAGCGCGGATTCGGCGCATGCGCCGTAGCTCCGCGCATGCCGACGCGGCGCCAACAAAACGGGGTGGCCGTCCGTACGGCTCCACGTGACTGTGTTGCCGTGCGCGCTGCTGCCGCAGCGGATGTGAGTTCAGTTGATCTTTGCCGGCACCAGAGAGTTGATCGAGGTCAATCGCGAGTGCGGAGCAAATACGATCATTCACGCAAGAGGTCGGCCATCGCGCGCGATGGAACGGGATGACGTGGGGAGGGCCGGAGGCTGAAGCCCCCGTCACCCGATGTATAGCGCTGCGATGTACTCAGGAGGAACAGATGCAAACGCAGCAGGTGGAGATTCCCGTTGATTACGTGAAGCTTGGCGGGATTCTGGAAATTCCCGACGATGCGCGTGCGGTGGTCGTGTTCGTGCACGGTAGCGGCAGCAGCCGCTTCAGCCCACGAAACCGGCAGGTGGCGGCAGGTCTGCAGCACGCGGGTTTCGCAACGCTGCTGTTCGACCTGCTGACGCTCGAGGAGCAGCGCCACGACGACGTCGACGCGACGTACCGCTTCAATATCCCATTGCTGGCTCGCCGACTGTCCGCGACCCTTGGCTGGCTGAGGCAAAGGCCGGACACTGCGACGCTCCGCGTGGGGCTTTTCGGCGCGAGTACCGGCGCTGCTGCAGCACTTGTCGCGGCGGCGGAGGTGAGCTCCGTCGATGCCATCGTGTCGAGGGGCGGGCGCCCGGACCTGGCGCGAGCGGCGCTCCCTTCGGTCTCCGCACCAACGTTGCTGATCGTTGGTGGACTCGACACGGAGGTGATCCGGCTAAACGATAGGGCAGCTGGGCAACTAACCTGCGGGCATCGCGTGGAGATCGTTCCGGGTGCAACGCATCTTTTCGAGGAACCCGGCGCGCTCGACGAAGTGACGCGCCTGGCAGCGGGCTGGTTCGCGCGTTGGCTGATCGCCCCGTTGACCTGAACGACGATCATTCCTTGCGCGCGCACACGGAGGCAAAAAGGTTGAGCTTCCCTGGCTAGCCACGGCGCGCAGCATACTGCTTACTGGACATCGACAATGGGCGACATCTTTCGAAACCGTATCGACGCGGGCAGGCAACTCGCAGCGGTGCTGGAGCCTTTCGCCGGACGCAGCGACATCGTCGTGCTGGCGCTGCCACGAGGCGGCGTTCCAGTCGGATATGAGGTGGCGGAGGCTTTGCGCTGCCCATTCGACGTGCTGGTCGTGCGCAAACTCGGCGCACCGCATAACCCCGAGCTTGCAATTGGGGCCATCGCGACGGGCGACGCACTGTATCTCAACGAGTCAGTGCTGCGTGCCGTTTCAGTGAGCGAGGAGCAGATCATGGAGGCGATCGCGCGCGAACGCATCGAACTTCATCGCCGCGAGTCCGCCTACCGGGGAGCGCAGCCGCCAGCTGCCGTGGAAGGAAAAACAGTCATCGTTGTGGATGACGGCATGGCGACGGGATCAACGATGCACGCAGCGCTTAACGCATTGCGCACTCGGCGTCCGACGCGGATTGTCGTCGCGGTGCCCGTATGCCCGGCCGGTGCCGAAGCCAGTTTCGAGTCGGTTGCGGATGATTTCATCTGCGTGATGCAGCCGGACTGGTTCATGGGCATCGGACAGTTCTACATTGATTTCACGCAGACGACCGACGAAGAGGTGCGGGCCTGCCTGGCGTCCGCGCAGGCTTGGCAACAGAAAGCCTCGTTTGGCGAAGACGGGGGCGCGCACGCCGCTTCGCCGAAAGGTGGCACGGCTTGATCGACCTTTAGGCTGGCGTGTCCAGCAAGCCGCACCCGTTGCGTTTGTCGTGCTATCGCGCCACGTTCGTATCCCGCACGGAGAATTTCATCATGCAGCCCTCCAAAACACCATTCCTTGCTGTTCGCGCGCTTGGACAGCGTCTGAACGGAAACGCAAGCGACTACGACGCATTGCTGGAAATGACACGCGGCCGCGACCTGGTGCTGCTTGGCGAGGCGACTCACGGCACGGCCGAGTTTTATCGAATGCGTGCGGAGATCACGTTACGGCTCATCGCCGAGAACGGTTTCGACACCGTCGCCATTGAAGGAGACTGGCCCGACGCGTGGCGCATCGATCGTTTCGTGCAGGCTGAGGGAACCGACGACGCTACCTCGGCGCTTGGTGACTTCGAGCACTTCCCGGTGTGGATGTGGCGCAATCGGGAAGTGCGCGACTTTATTGTGGCGCTGCGCACGATCAACGCAACGCGCCCGCAGCGGAAACGGGTGGGAGTGTATGGGCTCGATCTCTACAGCCTCTACCGATCTGCGGACGCGGTCATCCGGTACCTCGAGGGTGTGGACCCCGCAGAGGCGGCGACGGCGCGCGTGCGTTATTCTGCGTTGGACCATGTGCGGGAGCCGCAGGCCTACGGCTATGCTGCCGCCGTCGGCGCCCGGCCTGCCGCTCAGGCCGGTGCGGTACGGCAGCTTCTTCAGTTGCGCGCAGACGAATACGACTATCTGGCGCGCGACGGAACCGACGCACTCGATGCGCAGTTCTTTGCCGAACAGAATGCGCAGGTCGTGGTCAACGCCGAAGCGTACTACCGTGGGATGTTCAGCAGCCGGCTGAACACCTGGAATCTGCGCGACGCTCACATGGCCGGCACGCTGTTCGCACTGGCCCGCTATCGCATGCGCCGCGGCGGCAGTGGCAAGGTCGTCGTCTGGGCGCATAACTCACACCTCGGCGACGCCCGTGCAACAGAGTCGCGGCGTCGCGGGGAGTGGAATCTCGGCCAGATCGTGCGCGAGAACGCTCAGCATCGGGCGCTGCTGGTCGGATTCACGACGTACACAGGGCATGTGTCGGCGGCATCGCACTGGGACGGCGAGGTCGAGCAGAAATGGGTGCGTCCCGCGTTACCCGATAGCTGGGAGCATCTCTTTCACAGCACAGGCTACGACCGCTTCTTCTTGCCGATGCAGGACGAAGGCGCTCGTCCGCTTGATGAACCGCTGCTTGAGCGGGCGATCGGTGTGCTGTATCTGCCGCAGACCGAGCGACAGAGCCACTATTTCGAAGCGACGCTCGCGTCACAGTTCGACGCGCTCTTTCATCTCGACGAAACCAGCGCGCTCGAGCCACTCGAACCGGCCGCCGGGTGGCATAGACGTGAGGGGACTGCCGAGACGCCTTTTGTGTAGAGCGGCCCGTGGACTGTGATATGACGAACATTGAAGCAGGGATGGCCGATACGATCGAAAAAGTGGGTGCGAGTTCTCGCAAGCGAAAACGCAGAAGCAACAGGAAGCAAGGCGATGCAGCAGGCATGTCTCCAAAGAGAAAGGTTGCGCGGCTGCAGGAACGTGATGTGTGGCCTGACCGGACACGCCGTGTCGAAGTGATCGAGACGCATCTGTCCTGGGTTTTTCTCACGACCCGTCATGCGTGGAAGCTCAAAAAGCCGGGGCGCTACGATGCTGTCGATTTGCGCAGCGTGGCGGCACGAAAACGGAATTGCGAGACGGAGCTTCGGCTGAACCGCCGTTTGTCGCCATCGGTTTATCTTGGGATCGTTCCGCTTACGCTCTGTGCCGATGGTGTGCTGCGCGTTGGCAGATCGGGGAAGGTGGTCGACTGGCTTCTCAAGATGCGGCGATTGCCCGAAGGATTGATGCTCGATCG
>NZ_JAGUUD010000138.1:0-17864 GCF_020177535.1 Paraburkholderia sp. XV
TGGCCGAACTCGGCTATTCGCGTGAACAGATCGAAGCGCTGCGGACCGTCGGCGCTATTTGAAGAATCAAACCCGATTCAAACTCGTGACGCGGGCGTATTCACCGTGTCGGTCGACAAAAAATGTGTGGAGACAGTTTCGATGACATCGTGGATACGCTTCCGGCAGCCCCAAGGTCACATCGGTTTCGGCGTGCTGGACAACGGCAGCATCGCCGAGTTCGAAGGCGACATGTTCGGCGAGGCAACAGCGACAGGCAAGCAATGGCAACAGGACGGCGTCGAGTTGTTGAGCCCGTGCCTGCCGACCAAAGTCGTCGCGCTCTGGAACAACTTTCATGCGCTGTCGCAGAAGCTCGGCAAGGCGGCGCCGTCGCACCCGCTCTTTCTGATCAAGCCGCCCATGTCGGTGATCGGCCCCGGCGCGCCCATTCGCCGCCCCAAAGGCTATAGCGGCAAGATCGCCTACGAAGGCGAGCTCGGCATCGTGATAGGCAAACGCTGCACCAATGTCTCGCCCGAAGAAGCGGATGACTACATCTTTGGCTACACATGCATCAACGACGTCACTGCCGTCGACCTGCTGAACGAAGACCCGAATTTCGCGCAATGGTGCCGCTCGAAAGGCTTCGATACGTTCAGCTGCATCGGGCCCGTGATCAAAAGAGACTTCGACTGGCGCAACGCGAATGTCGTGACGCGTCTCGACGATGTCGAGCGGCAGAACTACCCGATCTCCGACATGATCTTCACGCCCGCCGAACAGGTCAGCATGATCTCGCACGACATGACGCTGATGCCCGGCGACGTGATCGCCTGCGGAACGTCGATCGGGGTCGGCTCGATCAAGGACGGCTCGACGGTCGTCGTATCGATCGACGGCATCGGCGCGCTGCCGAATCAGCTTGCTGCCGCCAGGCAGCTGGAGACGGCGGCCTGAAGAACGCGCACTGAGGAACACACACTGAGCATGCAATGAGAGCCGGACGCGTCATCGCCAATGAGTCGACCATGAATCGATAGTGACGATTACGCGCTGCGTCGCGAGACGCCCGGCTCGATCTGACTGATCACTTCTTGGAATGGGAGCAGATAGATGAAGATCTGTGTTTATGGAGCCGGCGCGATCGGCGCCTATGTCGGCGCGGAACTGGCGCTGGCGGGCGCGGATGTCAGTTTCGTCGCACGCGGCCCGCATCTCGCCGCAATGCAACGTAACGGTGTGCGTCTGCTGATCGACGATACCGAGCGTCTCGTCAACGTGCGTTGTTCGTCGGACCCGCGCGAACTGGGGCCGCAGGACTACGTGATCATCGCGCTGAAGGCGCATTCGGTGCCCGGCGTCGTCGATGCGATGCAGCCGCTGCTGGGGCCGGAGACGGCCATCGTGACGGCCGTCAACGGTATTCCGTACTGGTACTTCTACAAGCATGGCGGCGAGTTCGCGAACACGACGCTCGAAAGCATCGACCCGGGCGGCACGCAATGGCAAAAGCTCGGACCGCAGCGCGCGATCGGCTGTGTCGTCTATCCGGCAGCCGAGATCGTCGAGCCCGGCGTGATCAAGCATGTGTACGGCAAGAAGTTTCCGATCGGCGAGCCGGACGGCACGCGCTCTGCGCGCGTCGAAGCGCTGTCGCAGGTCATGGTTTCAGCGGGACTGGATGCGCCCATCCGCGACAACATCCGCGATGAAATCTGGCTGAAGCTGTGGGGCAATCTCTGCTTCAACCCGATCAGCGCACTGACGCACGCAACGCTCGATGTCATCACCAGTCACGTCGGCACGCGCGCTGTCGCGAAGACGATGATGCTCGAGGCGAAGTCGGTGGCCGATCGTTTCGGCGTGCATTTCCGGGTGGATGTCGAGCGGCGTATCGACGGCGCGGGCGCGGTGGGCGCGCACAAAACCTCGATGCTGCAGGATCTCGAAGCGGGACGTCCGATGGAAATCGATCCGCTGCTGACCGTCGTGCAGGAAATGGGGCGGCTGGTCGGGCATGAAACGCCGACCATCGATACCGTTCTCGCGTTGATCAAGCTGCGCGAGCAGATTGCGCAGAAGAAGGATGACGCACCAGCGGCAAAGCCGGCACACGCGGCGCCGAGCGCGAAGGCTGCTTAAGTAGCGCGGTGTCGTATCTGGTTGTCTCGCGCGCGGGCCGTCACGCAGCCCGCGTGCCACTTTCCCATCAGCCGACGCAGGCTTCCTCGCCCCGGCCCACGCTGTGGCCGACCCACAGCCCGGCGTCGTAGGCCGCTTCGAGCGCGGCGAGCACGTCCGGATGCTCCGTCAATCTTTCGATGCCGAGCGCTTCGCGCGCGATCAAGCCGAGCAGTTCGAGACGCTCTTCATAAATGGGGCTTTTCATGGCACCTCCTTCAAGGTTGAAATCGCTGCGGCAGCATTCGCTGGCGTGCCGCGCATCACGACTTTCGGGTCGTGGGTGACGCGGTCTTTCTCATTGCCGTCGGGAACTGAACGTGGGCCGGAAGCAAGCCCGTCAGCGGCAGGAGCGCGATTGCTGCGATCGAAATCGACCTGGAGAGATGCGGTGAGCGCGAATGCGCGTGTTGATCTCTGGCTTCCGTCTCAGGTTGAATCAGTGTGCGATTCAATAGTAGGCAAATGGAGGCTTCTTTGCGCGTGGTCAAGCGCCGCATATCGAATTACTACTCGAATCGCGTGACAGCGGCGGGTATTCCGGTATTGGCATGACGTGAATGCCCAAGTGGAATGAGCCCTTGGACATTCTTCGTATGATTGACGGCCCCCGTCAGAAGACGTGCATCACGCCGACGTAGGCGCCCGTTTGCGATTCGCCAGGCAAGGGGTTCGTGTTCGCGCTGCCCGTGGCATCGCGCGAGGTTGCGAGCAGCGAGAAGTTCGCGTGGCTGCTGTTGCGCATATAGGCGACCGTGCCGTAAAGGAAGGTGCGCTGGCTCAGGTTGTACGTGGACCCGAGCACGAACATTGTCGCGTGTCCGGCGGGATCGTGCGTGGCGTCGCCGGAGCCTTCGCTCAGATGAACGTAGAAGGCCGCCGCCGTCACGGCCAATTGATGCGTCGCTTCCCACGTCGCACCGAGCCAGTAATAGTCGGCACTGTCGGCGAGACCGGCTGGCGTATCCGGCGCGGCGAGGTGCGTGTAGGCGCCCTGTATCTTCACCTTCGATACACGCACATTCGCGCCGACAAAGTATTCGCGCGAACTCGTGAAGACGTTGGTCATGCGTCCATTCACGTCGCGCAGTTCGTCGTAGATGCCGCGTACGTCGAACAGTTGCGAGTGATACGTGAGCATGATGCCGTCCGAGCGGCCGAACTCACCGGGCGCGCCCCGATTGAAGCCGTCGGCCTGATTGCCCAGCGCGTATTGCCCCTGAACATCGAAGCCGTAAAAGACGGGGCTGTGATACTCGATGTTGTTGCTCGTCTGTTGCCAGTTGCGTCCGCGCACGAGCGATGCCGACGAGAAAGCCTGCTGCACGAACGGATCGAATTCCCACACGCCGTCACTGTCGATGAACAGGTTCCGGCCCGCCTGAATCTGCCCGAAGCGCTTGTCGGCGAGTCCGGCATACGCGCGGCGCGAGAACAGCCGGCCGCCGCTCGTCGTGCCGTTCGTCACCTGCAGTCCCGTTTCCAGATCGAACACTGACGACAACCCGCCGCCAAGATCTTCCGATCCCTTTAAGCCCAGCATGCTGGTGCCCCAATCGCCGCCTTCGGCCGTCCAGCTCGAGGTGCTGCCGCCCGACGGCGTCGCGATGTGATTCAGATACTGGATGCCGCCATCGATGCGGCCATAGAGTGTCACGCTGCTCTGCGCGAACACGACAGGAGAGGCGAGTGCGAGCAGCGCGGCGAACCGGGTGTGTAATTTCATGGGCGTCTTTTCGTATCCTCGATGCATGGATAACTCATTATCTGGACATTGCGCCCGTGGACGACGCGTTATGCATACATGTGTTGGCGTCCGCGCGGCGAATGTCAGTCGGATGCTAGTACTGTTTGAACAATCGTGCTCGCAGTCGCGCAAAACGCCGACTACCCGGTGATTCAAATGCCATGCGCGGCAAGTGTCCCGCCGGCTGCAATATTTTCGTCCCGGTCCTACACTTGATAGACAACGTCACGATGCGGGACGGGACGATAGCGCGTTGCGCGCGTCTTGTCCGCGATCCGTTTATCCACGATTGAAAGGAAACCAGATGGATCTCAAGATCAGAAACAAGCTTGCGCTCGTCACGGGCTCGACCAAAGGCATCGGTCATGCAATCGCCGTCGGCCTCGCGCGCGAAGGCGTGAACGTGATCGTCAACGGCCGCTCGCAACAATCGGTCGATCACGCCATCGAGACGCTGCGCGCGCAGGTGCCTGACGCGACCGTGCAAGGCTTCGCCGGCGATGTGTCGGACGCGGCGCAAGTCGCGCGGTTCGTGGAGCGCTTTCCGCAAGTCGACATACTCGTCAACAACATGGGCATCTTCGATCCGAAGCCGTTCGAAGAAATCTCCAATGAAGAGTGGCTGCGCTTCTTCAACGTGAACGTGATGTCCGGCGTGCAGCTGTCGCGCGCCTATCTGCCCGGCATGAAGCAGAAGAACTGGGGGCGCGTCGTGTTCATCAGCAGCGAAAGCGGCATCCAGATTCCAACCGAGATGATTCATTACGGCTTGACCAAGACCGCGCAGCTCGCGCTCGCACGCGGTCTCGCCGAAACATGCACGGGCACGGCCGTGACGGTCAACTCGGTGTTGCCGGGGCCGACCAGTTCGGATGGCGTCGAGGAATTCATCGACAAGCTCTCGGGCGGCCAGACCTTCGAGGCATTCGAAAAGCAGTTCTTCGAACAGGCGCGGCCCAGCTCGATCCTCAAGCGCTTCACGACCCCCGAAGAAATCGCGAACATGGTCGTGTTCGTCTGCTCGGAGCTGTCGTCGGCGACCAATGGCGCGGCGTTGCGCGCGGATGGCGGCGTGGTGCGCGCGGTGTTCTGATCTTCTGTTCTTTCTGTTCTTTCACGCGTCGCCGCAAGGGCGCGGGCGCGCCTCATGTGTTCGCTGGGCGCGCCGTGCCTTGTCCGCCTCCGATTGGCGCGATGCGACGATGTGCCGTTGCGCAAATGCCCGCTTGCATCGTCTATGCTGTGCATCATTGCTCTCGCGCGGGATGCGCCAAGGCGTGAACCATGACTACTCGAAAAAAGACGTCGAAGGCAACGCGGATTCATATCGGCATTGGCGGCTGGACTTTCGAACCGTGGCGCGGCCTGTTCTATCCGAAAGGGCTCGCGCAGAAACGCGAACTGGAATACGCGAGCCGCCAGCTCACGGCGATCGAGATCAACGGCACGTTCTACGGCTCGCAAAAGCCCACCACCTTTGCGAAGTGGCACGACGAAACACCCGACGACTTCGTCTTCGCGCTGAAGGCGCCGCGTTTCGCGACGCACCGGCGCGTGCTGGCGGAAGCCCGCGATTCCATCGATCGCTTTGTCGCGAGCGGCGTGCTCGAACTGCAGAACAAGCTCGGCCCGATCAACTGGCAATTCCCACCCACCAAACAGTTCGATGCCGATGACTTCGGCCGCTTCCTCGAATTGTTGCCGGGGGAGGTCGATGGGCAGACCTTGCGCCATGCCGTCGAAGTGCGTCACGAGAGTTTCTGCGACGAGGCATTCGTCGCGCTTGCGCGCAAGCATGGTGTCGCGATCGTCGTAGCGGGGGATTCGAAGTATCCGCAGATTGCCGACCCGACGGCGTCGTTCGTCTACGCGCGCATCATGGGCACGGAAGAGGCGAATCCGCAGGGCTACGCAAAAAAGGCGCTCGACAAATGGGCCGGGCGTGCCCAGACCTGGGCCGCGGGCGGCGCGCCCGACGATCTCGATACCTATGCCCGCGCTGCGCCGAAGAAGGCGCGCGATGTCTACCTGTTCGTGATCAGCGGGCACAAGGCGCACAATCCCGCCGCCGCGATGGCGCTGATCGAGCGCGTCAAGGCAGGGCAGTAACCACGCATCGGCATGACTCAGCGTTCGGGCGCCTCGAGCGTGCAGGACTCGTCGGCGAACGGCGCGATCGCGCTCGCCGCAGCGCGCAGCGGCGGCTCGAATGCGGCCCACTGCGTCCAGTCGGGCGTCGCGCCCGGCGCTTTCAGCCGAAGCGCGCGCGAGCCGTCGGCGAATACCAGCGATTCGAGATCGAAGAGACTCTCTGAAGCGACGCCGCCCGGCGTGGCGCGGCCCATCTGATGGGTGAAGTGGAGATTCCCCTCGCGAAGCAGATCCAGATAGCTGTCGCAATGCGCGGCCGGCGGCCTGACCGTCCACCGGTTCAGCAGTTTTGCGGCGATTTCGGCATCGAACATCGTGATTTCTCCTCGCCTGAGCGACCGCGGGCCTTGCGGGCCGCGGCGGGCTGGTGTCCGCTTCGGGGCGGACTATCCGTCAATGATTGGCGCTCTCGCGGACGCGAAAGACATGTCCACCCACCACTATAGACAAAATTATGGTGCGATGCACAAAGCCGGATTGAGATTGCGGTCTAACCGTTGTTTTTAAAGTCAGATCCGGGTGCGGCGACGTGGCTTGGCGCCTGACGGAAGCGAGGAGAAACGGGAGATTGCTAGCTAAATGGGTGGGTTTTAGCTGAACTTGCGAACAATGGCCGCACAGTTTCTACGACGACGCACGGTCGTTCGTACATTGGCGACACCGACGCGCGCACGTCGTGCGATGCGCGCGCAGGCGGGAAACAGCCGCGCAGGTCGCGCGGCACGGCGCCCGTCGAATCGTTATTCGGCGGCAGGATGTCCCGCGCCCGTTTGCGACGAACCCGACGTGCCCGCGCCATAAGCGGATTCGGCGGCGGCGCGTTTGGCGGCGAGCCGCTGCATCGCGTCCTGCACCTTCGACGGATAGGTCGGGTCTTCGCCGCCCCCGGCATGGTAGCCGACGGACGCCAGATCGGCGAGTTCCTGGCGAACCTGTGCGCGTGTGAGGCGAGTGCTGGGTTCCTGCGCTTGCGTAAGGGCGGGTGCGGCGGCGAGCAAGGCCGCTGTCAACATGGCGACGGCGGCGGCAACGGTGGACTTCAAGACGTTCTCCAATAGCGGTCCGAGGATGCCGGCTGTATTGCGTGAGCCGGCAAAACAAGTCTACGGATCGCCGGCGCGGAGAAAAACGGCCGGATCTGGAAGGCAGCCTTCCGTCTCGCAGAACGATGCGGCGCGGCGTTCACGCAAAAAAACCCGCCGCGCGGAACGCGGCGGGCCTCGAAACGCAAATCCCGGATAGTCGAAGCCGTGACGCTTCAGAAGCGGTGACGCATGCCGATCGTCGCCACAACCTGGTTGGCCGTCGTCGACGCGCCGCCCGACGTGTTGATGAACGCGACGTAGTGCTGTCCGATGGCGTGCTGATACATCGCTTCGGCGTAGACGTCCGTGCGCTTCGAGAATGCGTAGATGGCCTGCGCATTGACCTGGTTGAACTTCGGATCGGAGCCGAAGGTCGGCGAGCCGCTGATGTGGCCGTCGGTGTAGGTGTCGGTGATGCCGAACGTAATCGCGGGCGTGAACTGATACTTGGCGTTCAGTTCGTAGTTGTCGAAGTGCATCGAGCCGTTCGTCATCGCGAACGCGTTGGTTTGCTGATAGTGGCTGTTCGTGTAGACAAAGCCGACCGTCGCCGGACCGAACGCATAGTTGATGCCTGCGCCGAACACGCGCTCGACGCCCGCGCCGACCTGGAAGCCGCCAACCCCGTTTGCCGCCGATTCAGCCGTATCGACTGCGCCGCCCGTGTTCGTCGTGCTGTTCGAGCCGTTGATCTGCAAATAGCCGGCCGCGACGTTCAACGGACCCCACTGGTAGCTCGCGCCCGCGCTGTACGCGCGGTTGATCGCGAAGTCGGTGCTGTTCGAGAACGCGTACAACGCGCCGAACTTGAAGCCCGCGTAGTTGCTGCTGGTGTACTTGACGGCGTTGCTCATCCGCACCGAGTGGTTGAGGTTGTCGTTGTCGAACGGGTGAGCGAAGCCTGTGTCGCCGAACGTGCCTGCCGTGCCCGACAGCGGCGCGACGAAGTCGACCAGCGAGTCATACTGACGGCCCAGCGTGAGCTGGCCGTAGTCGGCGCTGGCGAGGCCCACATACGCCTGGCGGCTGAACAGACGGCTGTGCTGGCCGAGCGTGCCGTTCTGCACGTTGAAGCCGTTTTCGAGTACGAAGATCGCCTTGTAGCCTCCGCCCAGATCTTCAGCGCCGCGCAGGCCGAAGCGGCTGCCGTTGATGGTGCCGCTCGTCGCCTGAAACAGCGAGCCGCTCTTGCCGCTCTTCTGCACGTTGTTGGTGTACATCAGGCCCGCGTCGATGATGCCGTACAGCGTGACCGAGCTTTGCGCGTGCGCGCCCGTTGCGGCCAGTGCGCCGAGCACCGCAACTGCGGCGGGAATTCTTTTCATGGTTGAGCTCCAGCTATTCCAGACAATGAGTGAAAAACAGCCTGGCGAGTATAGGAAAACGCGGGGTTCGATTTAACGCCCTGTTGCTGCAGCAGACTCTTGCGTCACATGGCAGGAAAGAGTCATCAAATCGAAACAATCGCCGGAAAGTTCGCCGCGAAGCGGCGCGCGATCAACCCGCTACGCATGAATTGCGCGAATGAGATTAGCTGGGAGCGGATTTCCGTTTGATGGCAGCCTGCACCATTTGGGCGAATTACAACAGTCTCAGCCGGCGCTGCACACGATTGCTGTCAGGATGAAAGGCAAGACCTGTTTGACGGTCGCTTCGCTGCCCGACTGTTGCACACGCACGCGTACCGACTCCGATGGACCGGACACGACGACGCCATAGATCGAATCGGCCTCTGCCTTGCCGCTGCCTTGCCGGAAGATCGCGTCGTCGCGCTGATAGCCGAGCACGGCATAGACGTGAAAGCCGAACGCCGTGAGATCGCGGCCGCGCTTCGGCCGAAACGCGTTCACCGAATTGGCTTCGACACGCATCGGATTCGGGTCGATGTACTGATCCTCGAGCAGCGGCTGAATGAAGGTGTGCGCGTCGGTCTTGCAGACCAACTGGTCGTCGAGTTCGAGCGCATGCGCGGGTGCGCAGCACAGTCCTGCGCCCAGGGCGGCCAGCACGGCAATCGAGCGGATGTCATCCTTTGTCATGGAACTGGCGCGAGACCCTGAGCCGGCGATGGCCGGTCCCTGATAGTAGCCCGAACTTGTCACGCACGTCAGCGGACGTCTGTGCGCTAGCGCGCGATGCCGCCATGCGGCCAGGCAGCGCAATGGTTTCTGAAAATTGCGCGCCCACCGCGAAGCGGCCGCGCAAAATTGCGCGAAACCAGAACGCGCGGCTCTCCAGGCTAGCCATCCGTTTATCGTTAAAGCAGATATGAGTATGGGATTTGCTTCGTTGACGCACCCGTACGCTGGCCGTAGATTGAGTCTATCGTTGCAACCCTACAAAGAACATTCAGCGTGACATCCACTGTTTCGTCCTCTCAACACGCCGCGCCGCGCGTGCACCCGGCTGGCGTGCGCCGGCCGCTCGAAATCGTTCCGTTCGATGCACCCGTGGGCGCCGAAGTGCTCGGCCTCGATCTGAACCAGCCGCTTTCCGCCGAAGATTTCGCGCGCATTCACCGCGCGCATCTCGACTATCACGTGCTGGTGTTTCGCGATCAGCAGATCACGCCCGCACAGCACATCGACTTCAGCCGCCGTTTTGGGCCGCTGCAGATTCACGTGCTGCACCAGTTTCAGTTGCCCGGTCACCCTGAAGTGCTGATCGTGTCGAACATTCGCGAGAACGGCCAGCCTATCGGACTCGGCGACGCCGGCCACTTCTGGCATTCGGACCTGTCGTACAAGGAGAAGCCGAGTCTCGGCTCGCTGCTGCACGCGCAGGAACTGCCTTCGGAAGGCGGCGACACGCTATTCGCCAACATGCATCTGGCGTGGGACACGCTGCCCGAGCATTTGCGCAAGGCCGTCGAGGGACGCACGGCCGAACACACGTATCTCGCCAAATACGCGGAATTGCAGAAGCGCAGCCCGTGGCGGCCGAACCTGTCGGCCGAGCAGATCGCCGAAGTGAAGCCCGTCGTGCATCCCATCGTGCGCACGCATCCGGAAACGGGCCGCAAGGCGCTGTTCGTCAGCGAGCATTTCACGACGCATATCGTCGGCCTGCCAGAAGACGAAAGCCGCGAGTTGCTGGAAGCACTGTTTGCGCACAGCGTGCGTGACGAACATATCTACCGCCACGCGTGGTCGGAGCACGATCTCGTGTTCTGGGACAACCGCTCGCTGATGCATCTCGCCGCAGGCACGCCCGATCATCTGCGCCGCAAGCTGTATCGCACGACGATCGAAGGCAACGCGCCGTTCTGAGTCACGCGCCGTCCCCATTCCCGTTTTCACCCGGAGTTCCGATGCAGTTTTCATTTCGCCCGGCCGCGGCGCGGCCTTCTTTCGCTCGCCGTTTCGTGTCGACGATGCTCGCGTTGTCGCTCGGCGCAACCAGTCTGGGCATGTCGCTCGACGCGCGCGCTGAAGGGCAGATCCGTGTCGCCGAACAGTTCGGCATTGTCTATTTGCTGCTGAACGTCGCGCGCGATCAGCAGTTCATCGAGAAGGAAGGACGCAAGGAAGGGCTCGACATCAAGGTCGACTGGGTGAAGCTGTCGGGCGGTTCGGCCGTGAACGACGCGCTGCTGTCGGGCTCGGTCGACATCGCGGGTGCAGGCGTGGGTCCCTTGCTCACGATCTGGGACCGCACGCACGGCAAGCAGAACGTGAAGGGCGTCGCGTCGCTCGGCAATCTGCCGTACTACCTCGTGTCGAACAACCCGAACGTGAAGACGATTGCCGACTTCACCGACAAGGACCGCATTGCGTTGCCCGCCGTCACGGTTTCCGTGCAATCGCGCGTGTTGCAGTTCGCGGCCGCGAAGCGCTGGGGCGACAAGGAATACAACCGTCTCGACAAGCTCACGCAAGCCGTGCCGCACCCGGATGCGGCCGCCGCGATCATTGCGGGCGGCACGGAAATCACGGGGCACTTCGGCAATCCGCCGTTCCAGGAACAGGAACTGGCCGCGAATCCGAAAGCGCATATCGTGCTGAATTCTTATGATGTGCTGGGCGGTCCGAGCTCGGCAACCGTGCTGTATGCGACGGAGAAGTTCCGTAGCGAGAACCCGAAGACGTATCGCGCGTTCGTCAACGGACTGGCCGATGCGGCGCAATTCGTCACGGCGAATCCGGACGCCGCCGCCGATATCTACATTCGCGTGAATCAGGCGAAGACGGATCGACATCTACTGCTTTCGGTGATCCGCAATCCGCAGGTGCAATTCAAGATCGCGCCGCAAAACACGTTCGCGCTTGCACAGTTCATGTATCGCGTCGGCGCGATTCGCAACGAACCGAAGTCGTGGAAGGACTACTTCTTCGACGACCCGGCAACGGCGGCCGGGAGCTGACCTCGCCCGCGTTGCAGAAAAAACCCGCTGTTTCAGCGGTTTTTTTCGTTTCTGGGGCGAATGAAATCGCGATGCTAAACAGGACGCGACGGCGGTCATAGCGCCATTTACGGCGCTTATGCATCAGCGCGCATTGAATATCTACATTCATTGGTTGGTCTTTGCGGAGGCTCACCGTATGTTGTCGTTTTGCTTATGCGGTGCCGTCATTGTGAAAGTCATCTCGCACGCAGTTCAACTCAACGGGGCGCGCTAATGGTCGCGAATCCTTCCGTGCTTTTCCCTGATTCTGCCGCGACGCAGGCAACCGGGCCGGCGCATTCGAGCCGGCTGCTTGCCGTCGATCGCGTCAGTCTCGAATACCGCACGCGCGAGCGCGTGGTGCGCGCCACGCACGACGTCAGCTTCGACGTCTACGGCGGCGATCGCTTCGTGCTGCTCGGCCCGTCGGGCTGCGGCAAGTCGACGTTGCTGAAAGCCGTGGGCGGATTCATCAAGCCGGCGTCGGGCACGATTACGCTCGACGGCGAAACGGTGCGCGAGCCGGGCGCCGATCGCATCGTCGTGTTCCAGGAGTTCGATCAATTGCCGCCGTGGAAGACGGTGCTGGAGAACATTGCGTTCCCGTTGCGCGCGGCGAAGAAGCTGAGCCGCGCCGAGGCGAAAGAGCGCGCGCAGCATTATCTCGACAAGGTCGGCCTTGCCGCCTTCGCCGATGCCTATCCGCACACGCTTTCGGGCGGCATGAAGCAGCGCGTCGCGATTGCGCGTGCGCTCGCGATGCAGCCGCGCGTGCTGCTGATGGACGAGCCGTTCGCCGCGCTCGATGCACTCACGCGTCGCAAGATGCAGGAAGAGTTGCTGCGCCTGTGGGAAGAAGTGCGCTTCACGCTGCTGTTCGTCACGCATTCGATCGAGGAAGCGCTGATTGTCGGCAGCCGCATTCTGTTGTTGTCGCCGCATCCGGGGCGCGTGCGCGCCGAACTCAACAGCCACCAGTACACGCAGGATAGTTTCGGCCGCAGCGACTTCCAGCATCGCGTCGCGCAGATTCATCGCCTGTTGTTCGAAGAGACGGAGTCCGCCCGATGAGCACGCCTTCCACCTTGTTGCCGCCCGTGCGCGCCGAATACGAGCGGCCGCTCGAACCCGTCGGCGAGCTTGCCGTCGAAGCGCCGCTGCCGCTCGCGCGGCGCCTCGCCAACCAGACGTGGCTGAGCAAGACGATCATCGCGATCGTGCTGATCGCCGTGTGGGAAATCGCTGCGCGCGCCATCAACAACGACCTGCTGCTGCCGACTTTCGGCGCGACTTTCCTCGCATTCGTGCAGGGTATCGCGTCGGGCGAACTGCTGCAGAAAACAGCCGTGTCGATGTCGGTGCTGTTGCGCGGCTATCTGCTTGGCGTCGCGCTCGCGTTCGTGCTGACCTCGCTTGCCGTGTCGACGCGCATCGGCCGCGATCTGCTGTCGATGCTCACCGCGATGTTCAATCCGTTGCCGTCGATCGCCTTGCTGCCGCTCGCGTTGCTGTGGTTCGGCCTCGGCACGGGCAGTCTGCTGTTCGTGCTGGTGCATGCCGTGCTGTGGCCGCTTGCGCTCAACACGTATTCGGGTTTTCGCGCCGTGCCCGCGACCTTGCGGATGGCGGGCCGCAACTATGGCCTGACGGGTTTGCGCCATGTCGTGCTGATACTCGTGCCCGCCGCGCTGCCGTCGATTCTCGCGGGCCTGCGTGTCGGCTGGGCCTTTGCATGGCGCACGCTGATCGCCGCCGAACTCGTGTTCGGCGCGAGCAGCGGTAACGGGGGACTCGGCTGGTACATTTTCCAGAACCGCAACGAGCTCTACACCGACCGCGTGTTCGCGGGACTCGCCGCCGTCATCGCGATCGGCCTGCTGGTCGAGCATCTGGTGTTCGACACGCTGGAGCGCGTGACCGTGCGCCGCTGGGGCTTGCAACACTGACACGCTGCACCATGACGAAGCAAACCCAGCGCGGATAACGCTTACGCCTCGTTCAGCCAGTGCTCGATCAACGGACCCTGTGCGCCCCGCACAGGGTCGCTGTGCGGAAACGGCAAGGCTTCCATCGCGGCGCGTTCCGCGGCGGTCAATGCGTCGCGCCGGATGTCCCATTGCTGGCCCGGCGGATACGCGCCGATCACATTGAGCGGCCCGCTCGACGATTCGAGGCAATGCCCGGTGCCCGCCGGCAGCAGGATCACGTCGCCCGCTTCCAGATGCACGACCCGGCCGCCCGGGCCGCCCACGATCACATCCGCCGCGCCCGCGGCGATGCCCAGTACTTCATGCGCCGACGAATGGAAGTGGTGATAGTCGAAGATGCCGTTGCGCCACTTCGGCGGCCAGCCGTTGCGCTGGAACATCGCTTCGAACGCGTTGGCGAGCCGCTCGCCGTCGCCCGAGGCGTCGGGTTCCAGCACGTCCCGATACAGAATGACGGGAAGATGCGCATTATTCGGCACCCAGTCGCGCGGGCCGAGCCGGAACACGTCCGCGTGCACCGCGCCTCTCGTATCTGCTTGCATGTCTGCTCCTCGAACGGATGCTGATGCGCCGAGTATGCCGGGCGAAGATCGCCTCGAGTGAGCGGCGCGGACGTCAGCTAAACAGCAAATCCTATTCCGCATCAATCAGGGCAAAACCGCATGCGAAAAATGTTCAAGCAAACGTTTTCGTGTGCTTGAGGCATTTTTTTTGCGGGCCGGATACATCAAGTTTGCTGTTGCTTACGTCGATATAACAGTTCGAGGCGCAAAACAATCACGGGACGGCACGAGGGCTGATTTATGTGGAATGCCGAGCTGTCGGCAGACGGGACGGGATCGCAATCGATCGACGAGGCGGCGCGCGTGGTGGAGGCACTCGGCGTGCCGTGGGCGTGGTATCGCGCAGGCCAGCATCTCGATCTGGTGCGCGAAGGCGCGACGCCCTTCGACTGGCCGCGCACGATCGTGCCCGGGATGCTGCACGACGCCTGCGTGGAGCGCGGCTGGTTCGCGTGGCCGACGGGCCGCAGCGACCTCGCGCTCGGCTGGCTGCTTGCGCCCGTGTCGTTTGCGTCCGACCCCGCCTTTGCGGCGCTGGCGCGCGCGATCGGCGAACAGATGCAGGCCGATGCGCTGGTGCGCGCGCAAAACGTGCAACGCGTGCTGTACGACATCGCGTATCTCGCGAGTTCGATCAGCGAGCGCGGCGAGTTCCTGCAGGCCATCCACGAGCGTCTCGGTACGCTGATCGACGCGGAGAATTTCTATCTCGCGCTCTACGACGGCGAAACGGGCGCCGTCACGTATCCGTATTACATCGACCTGATCGACACCGAGGCTGTCGATACGAATCACATGGACATGGTCGACCCCGAGCGCCTGTCGCTCACGGGATACGTGCTGACCACGGGCCAGCCGTTGCTGATCGACGAGAAGGGCATCATCGACGCGGCCGCGACGGGACGTTTTTACTGCGTCGGGCACCGGCCGAAGTTCTGGATGGGCGCGCCGCTAAAAAACGCCTCGGACGAAGTGTTCGGCATGCTGACGATGCAGGTGTACGACGCGTCGCGCATCTATAGCGCCGAGGACCGCGCGCTGTTCCTCGTCGTCGCGCGGCACGTGGCGATGGCGCTCGACCGCATTCTGCACCGCGTCGGCCTCGAAGCCGAAGTGGCGCGCCGCACGGCCGAACTGTCGCGGCTGAACGACACGCTGCGCGCGGAAATCGCCGAGCGCGAGCGTGCCCAGCACCTGCAGGCAGCGTTGTTCGAGATCGCCGAGCTGTCGAGTCAATCCGTCGATATCGGCAAGTTCTTTCGCAGCCTGCATGCGATCGTCGGCGGGCTGCTGTATGCGAAGAACTTCTATATTGCGCTGTTCGAACCTGCGACGGCGGAAGTGTCGTTTCCGTATTACATCGACGAAACGCAGCACGACGTGCCCGTGCCGCGCCGCCGCGAGCGCGGGCTGACGGAATATGTGATCCGCCAGCGCGTGCCTTGTCTGCTCGACACCAGCGACGCGGTGCGTCTCGTCGAGGCGGGCGAGATCAAGCTGGACAGCGAGAACATCCGCTTGCGCTCGTGGCTTGGTGTGCCGCTTTTCGACGGCAGCGTGGTGCGTGGCGTGCTGGTGGTGCAGAGCTATTCATCGAGCGTGCGTTATGACGGGCGCGATCAGGAACTGCTGACCTTCGTGTCGCGCCACATCGATACGGCGCTGTCGCGGCGGCGCGTCGCCGAAGCACAGCAGGCGGCGAATCTCGAACTCGAAGCGCGCGTGCTCGCGCGCACGCAGGAACTCGACGCGGCCAACGCGCGGCTGTTGCACGAGAACTATCACGACGCGCTGACGGGCCTGCCGAACCGCTCGCATCTGTACGAGCGGCTCGAAGCGGCCTGGCATGGCTACAGCAGACGCGGCGATCCGTTGTCCGTGCTGTTCATCGACCTCGACCGTTTCAAGGTGGTCAACGACAGCCTTGGCCACCTGTTCGGCGATGCATTGCTCGTCGAGGTAGCGGGGCGGCTGCGTGAATGCTTGCGGCGCGACGATCTGCTCGCGCGGCTGGGCGGCGACGAGTTCGCCGTCGTGGTGCCGGGGGCGAACCTGCAAACGGTATTGGCGCTGGCGGAGCGCATTCTTGCGGCCTTCGATACACCGTTCAACATCGGCGAGCAGACGGTGTTCACGTCATGCAGCGTCGGCGTGGTGAGCGCGGACAGCGCACATCACCGCGAGCCCGCCGATCTGCTGCGCGACGCCGATGCGGCGATGTACCGCGTGAAGAATCGCGGCCGCGACAGCTTCGCGGTGTTCAACCATCAGATGCGCCGTGAGCTGTCGGATCAGATCGAAACGGAGGGCGCACTGCGCAACGCGCTCAAGCGCGACGACGAACTGGTGCCGTATTTCCAGCCGATCGTCGATATCGGCAGCGGGCAACTGGTCGCGCTGGAGGCGTTGATCCGCTGGCGGCAGCCGAACGGCGAGGTGTGGGCGCCGGGGCGTTTCTTGCCCGCGGTGGAAGGGCTGAAGCTGATCGGGCGTCTGGACATGTACATGCTGACGCGTGTGGCGGAGATTCTCGCGCAGCCGGAGCATATCGACTGGCCGCCCGTGCAGGTGAATCTGTCGAGCTACAGCATCACGCGCCCCGAGTTCGCGGACGAACTGCTCGAACTGTTGAAGCGCTATGGCGTGCATCCTTCGCGCATTTCGCTCGAACTGACGGAAGGCGCGCTCGTTGCGGAGCCGGACCTTGCACGCACGACGATGCAAAGTCTCGCGGATAACGGCATGTGTGTCGTGCTCGACGATTTCGGCACGGGCTTTTCTTCATTGAGCTATGTGCATCAGTATCGATTCAGTGGTCTGAAGATCGACAAGTCGTTCGTGTTCGAATTGACGCAGAGCGCGCGCAGCCGCGCGATTGTGCGCGCGATCGTGCGGATGGCGGAATCGCTGGAGTTGACGGTCGTTGCCGAGGGCATCGAGGATCAGGCGACGCTCGAACTGTTGCGCACGATCGGCGCGGCGCACGGGCAGGGCTATCACCTGGCGCGGCCGATGTCGCTGGAGGCGCTGATGTCGTCGCCGCTGGCGCCGCGCTCGCAGGCGATGGAGCAGTAGCGCTCCCCGTTTTGTTCTATTCGCGTGGGACGCGGCCCATCAGGTAGAACTCGTCGTTGGGACGCATCGAGATGACGTTCGCCATGCGGTTCGACAGGCCGAAGAATGCGGTGATGGCGGTGATGTCCCAGATGTCGGCATCGCTGAAGCCGTGCGTGCGCAGTGTGTTGAAATCTTCGTCGTTCGTGGCTGCCGAGTCTCGGCACACCTTGATGGCGAAATCCAGCATCGCTTTCTGACGTGGGGTGATGTCGGCCTTGCGGTGATTCACGGCTAGTTGATCTGCTAGCAGCGGTTGCTTTTCGTAGATGCGCAGGATTGCGCCGTGCGCTACGACGCAGTAGAGGCAGTTGTTTACCGCGCTCGTAGCGACTACGATCATTTCGCGCTCGCCTTTGGTGAGGCCGCCTTCTTTTAGCATGAGGGCGTCGTGGTAGGCGAAGAAGGCCCGGAATTCGTCCGGGCGGTGCGCGAGTGTGAGGAAGACGTTCGGGACGAAGCCTGCTTTGGCTTGGACTTCCAGGATCCGGGCGCGGATGTCGTCGGGCCATTCGCCCGGGGTCGGGACGGGGTAGCGGCTGATCGTTGTTTCTGGCATTGCAGTGGCTCCTTTTTTCTGTGTCTGCGACGCGTTTGGGTGGTTTGCCTGGGTTTGCGTTGGCATTCGCGATTTGCTTTTGCTTTTGCCTTTGCTGGCGTCCGCGGTTC
>NZ_JAGUUD010000139.1:0-17755 GCF_020177535.1 Paraburkholderia sp. XV
ATGACTTTTACCTCTCATGATATGCCTCGCCCACAAAATGACGGATAGGCCCGGCAAACCCCACAACAACCAAACCGCTCGCACAACACCACCGCATCGCGGATACAGAACCAGACCGCCCGCGCCGCAAAGGCGCCTTCCTCCCTCATCCCGGATGCGTGACCTCAGCCGCCTCCTGCGCCTGCTCACGATACCCGAGGCGCGCCGACACAGCAGCCCCTGCAGCCTTGAGCAAACCCACGTAATGCAACCTGGTATCAGCCCCGCACCGCATGGTCGGAAACGACACAGAAAGCCCCGCAATCACACGCCCGAATCGATCGAACACAGGCACAGCCAGACATCGCAAGCCTTCTTCCTGCTCCTCGATATCCTCGCCATAACCCTGCGCCCGCACTTGCGGCAAAATGCTCATCACGGCATCGGCTGAGGCCAGCGTCTTCGCCGTCGACTTGCGAAACTCGACATGCGACAACACCTCGCGCGCTTCAGCAGGCTCCATCCACGCCAGCAACACCTTGCCAATCGCCGTGCTATGCAACGGATTGCGCCGCCCAATGCGCGACTGCATCCGCAATCCATAGTCGGCGTCGATCTTGTGAATATAGATAATCGCGTCTTCGTCGAATGTGCCGAGATGCACGGCCTCACGCGTCGCGCCCGCAATGCGCCGCATTTCGATGTCGGCCTCGCGCACGAGATCGACGCTTTCCAGCGCCTTCGCGCCCAGTTCGAACAGGCGGATGGTCAGGCGATACCGCTCGGTCTCGACCTCTTGCGTCACATACCCAAGCGCCCTGAGCGTCTGCAGCACGCGATGCACCGTCGTCTTCGACAGCGAAAGCCGTTGCGACAGCTCGCTGATGCCAATCTGCCCGCTGTCGCCAATCGCGCCGAGAATCGCGAACACGCGCGCGATCGACGACAGCGATTCGCCTTTGTCGGCGGCGTCCGCGTCGGACGCGGGCGGGGCGGCGGCGCGCTTGCGGGGCGCGGCGGCCGTGGTCTTGAGTTTGTCGATGGCTGCCATAGTCTCTGCGCAGCGGTTGCCCGCAGCGTCCTTCCACAACGATGTTTCTGATCGCCGAAATATACCGCGTGCGCCGCGCAATTCACATCAAATCACATCACCGCGCGAGCCAGCCGCCGTCGACAGCGAGCGTATGGCCGTGCACATAGTCCGAAGCCGGCGACGCCAGAAACACGACGGGCCCCGCGAGATCGTCAGGCGTGCCCCAGCGTCCCGCCGGAATGCGCGCGACGATCTCGCTGTTGCGCTGCTCGTCGTCGCGCAGCGCCGCCGTGTTCGCCGTCGCCATGTAGCCCGGCGCGATCGCATTCACGTTGATGCCGCGCGCGGCCCATTCGTTGGCAAGCAGGCGCGTGAGTCCGAGCATGCCGCTTTTCGACGACGTGTACGACGCGACGCGGATGCCGCCCTGGAACGACAGCATCGACGCGACGTTGATGATCTTGCCGCGCTGCTCCCGTTCGACGTAATGGCGCGCAACGGCCTGCGCCAGAAAGAACGCGCTCTTCAGGTTCACGTTCATCACCGCGTCCCAGTCGTCCTCGCTGAACGTGAGCGCGTCCGCGCGCCGGATGATGCCCGCGTTGTTCACCAGCACGTCGATGCGCCCGCAGGCTTCGAGCGCCGCGCGCACGATGTCGTCGACGGGCGCGATGTCCGACAGGTCGGCGCTCACGCCGACATAGCGCCGGCCCAGCGCCTTCACCTGTTGCGCGGTGTCGCTGTCGTCCGAACGGCTCACGCCGACGATGTCGCAGCCCGCGGCCGCGAGCGCGCGCGCCATGCCCGCGCCGAGCCCCGTGTTGCTGCCCGTGACGAGCGCGACCTTGCCGCTGAGATCGAAGGGACGCAAAGGTTGCGAAGGGTATGAAGTCATGCGCGATTCCTGTTCGATGAAAGCCTGCGTTGCATTCAGCGCAGATCGCGCACGGCGAGATGGTCCATGTCGCTGAACACCTGGTTCTCGCCGACCATGCCCCAGATGAACGTATAGGCGCGCGTGCCGACGCCCGAGTGAATCGACCAGCTCGGCGAGATCACGGCCTGCTCGTTGTGCACGAGAATGTGCCGCGTCTCCTGCGGCTCGCCGAGCATGTGGAAGACGGCGGCATCGTCGGCGACGTTGAAGTAGAAATAGACCTCCATGCGCCGCTCGTGTGTGTGGCAAGGCATCGTGTTCCAGAGGCTGCCGGGTTCGAGCTTCGTCATGCCCATCGACAGCTGGCAGGTGGGCAGCACTTCGGGAACGATGAACTTGTAGATCGTGCGGCGATTGCTCGTAGCGGGATCGCCGAGCGTTTGCGGCGCTGCCTCGGCGAGCGTGATGGTGCGCGTCGGATACGTGGCCTGCGCGGGCGCGCAGTTCAGGTAGAACTTCGCGGGATGCGCGGCATCCTCGCTGCCGAAGGTCAGCGACTGCGTGCCCTTGCCGACGTAGATCGCTTCCTCGTTGCGCACCACGAAGCGCTTGCCGTCCGCCTCGACCCAACCGTCACCGCCGATATTGATCGCGCCGAGTTCGCGCCGCTCCAGCAGATAGCCGACGCCGATCGACTTGCCGAGCGAGCTGGGCACTTCGACGGCGCGCGTCTGCGGAAACGCGCCGCCGACGATGATCCGGTCGATATGGCTATACGTGAGCGCGAGCGCATCCGGCTCGAACACTTTCTCGACCAGAAACTCTTTTCTGAGGCCTGCCGTGTCGAGCGTTTTTGCGTACTCGCTGTTGATGCTCTGCCTGACTTTCATGTCTCCTCCACTGCCGGGCGGCACGCTGGACGCCGCCTCAGGGTTGATTGTGCGCGCAGTCTAGCATAATCGGAACGCCGGTCCGAAATATGGAAAACGCCAGATTTTCATATTGCGGGGAGATGAACTGTTATAGCAGGGTAAACGATTAATCTGCGTGACGACAAAAACGGAACATCGTTCCTTTGTCGATGCTATAGTCCGCGGACAGGTGGATGTAGCCGGACCATACCGGAGCTTTCCGCCGTTCCCATCACCGGCCTGGCGTCGTATGGAGGAGACATGAAACTGAAGAAGGTAATCGACCGCGTACCGGGCGGTCTCATGCTGATACCGCTGTTGCTCGGCGCGTGCGTGCATTCGTTCGCGCCTGGCGCCGGCAAGTATTTTGGGTCGTTCACGAATGGCCTGATCACGGGCACCGTGCCGATTCTCGCTGTCTGGTTCTTCTGCATGGGCGCGACCATCGATCTGCGCGCCACGGGCACCGTGCTGCGCAAATCGGGCACTTTGCTCGTCACGAAGATGCTGGTCGCGTGGCTCGCGACGATCGTCGCGTCTTCGCTGCTGCCTATAGACGGCATCAAGACGGGGCTGTTCGCCGGGCTGTCGGTGCTGGCCATCACGACCTCGATGGACATGACCAACGGCGGCCTCTATGCCGCCGTGATGCAGCAGTACGGCACGAAGGAAGAAGCGGGCGCGTTCGTGCTGATGTCGATCGAATCGGGGCCGCTCGTCAGCATGATTATTCTCGGCGCGACGGGCGTCGCGTTCTTCGAGCCGCGGCTGTTCATCGGCGCGGTGCTGCCGTTCGTCATCGGCTTCACGCTCGGCAATCTCGATAGCGCGCTGCGCGAACTGTTCGGCCGCTGCGTGGTGCCGTTGATTCCGTTCTTCGGCTTTGCGCTCGGCAACGGCATCGACCTGAACGTGATCGTCAAGAGCGGCATTCCGGGCGTGCTGCTCGGGCTCGGCGTGATCGTCATCACGGGCATTCCGCTGATTCTCGCCGACCGCTATATTGCGGGCGGCAATGGCGCGGCGGGTCTGGCGGCATCGTCGACGGCGGGCGCGGCCGTCGCCAATCCGTCGATCATCGGCGAGATGATTCCGCGCTTCAAGCCGATGGTGCCGGCAGCGACGGCGATGGTCGCCACCGCGTGCCTCGTCACCGCGATTCTCGTACCGATCCTGACGGCGATGTGGGCGAGGCGTGCCCGGCTGAAAGCAGGGCAGAGCGCGCGGATGGACGAGGACGAAGCGGGGCCGTTGCCGCAGCCGCTCGGCGCGCACGAATAACGCGCACAAGCGGCGCAAAAGCGGCGCAAAAGCAACGCGAAACCAACGCACCAGCGACTCGCACGCTGCAGGCAAAACGGCGCGAGCCGGCAGATCAGTCGAGCCGGTTCGCGCCGTTGTCGTTGATGCTGTCGAAAGAAAGGCCGTTCAGGTGTTCATGCGTGGCCTGCTGCATGCGGCCGGCCGATCACGAGGTAATGTGCGAGCGCGATCACTGGGAAAGCCGTCGCGACGCTTGCCACCAGCGTCCAGCCGCCGTGATCGTACAGCGGGCTGGCGAGCGCCGAACCGATCGCGCCACCGACGAAAATGCTCGTCATATACAGCGCGTTCAAGCGGTTGCGGCTCGCGGCGTGCAGCGCGTAGATTTCGCGCTGGCCGAGCACCATGTTCATCTGCACCGCGAAGTCGAGCACGACACCCGTCACGACGAGACCGGCAACGCCCCACGCCGGATGGATCAGACCTGGCGTATAGGCGAGCGCGCCGACCACCAGCGCGATCAGCGTCGCACGCACCGTGTGGCCTGCGTCCGCGAGCCGGCCCGCGATGGGCGCCGACGTCGCGCCGATTGCGCCCACCAGCGCGAACACGGCGATCGCCGTCTGCGACAGGCCGTAATGCCGGGTCAGCTCGACGGGCACGGCGGTCCAGAACAGGCTGAACGAGCCGAACATCAGCGCCTGATACAGCGCGCGATGACGCAGCACGGGCATGGTGCGCAGCAGATGGCCGAGCGATGCGATCAGTTGCGGATAGGTGGCCTGGTGCGAGGGCTGGCGCTTTGGAATGGTCAGCGCGAGCACGGTCGTGACGATTGCCATGAGCACGGCGGCCGAGCCGAACACCACACGCCATCCGAAATGACCGGCGACGACGCTCGAAATGGGCCGCGACAGCAGGATGCCGAGTAGCAGCCCGCCCATGATCGTGCCTACGACGCGTCCACGCGTTTCATCCGGCGCGAGATGTGCGGCTAGCGGAATCAGGATCTGCACTGCAACGGAGCTGAAGCCGATCAGCAGCGAGACTGCGAGAAATGCGCCCGGCGCATGCGTGAACGACGCGGCCGCGAGGCTCGCAATCGATACGAGCGCTGTCGTGATCATCAGCTTGCGGTTTTCTAGCAGATCGCCTAGCGGCACGAGGAAGAACAGGCCGAGCGCGTAGCCGATCTGGGTGAGCGAGACGATCAGGCTCGCCATGCTACTCGACATGTGGATGGACGGGGCGATCAGTTCAGTGATCGGTTGCGCGTAGTACAGGTTGGCGACGATCGCGCCGCAACTGAATGCGAATAGCGCGATCAGGCCGCGCGTGAGCGCGGCTGGTGTGTCGCTGCGTGCGAGCGTCGAAGTACTGCTGGGCATGCTGGCTCCTATTTCTTTCGCCTGATTGACGGCTATCACCTGGATGCTTGGGGGGCGCGTTGTCGACGTTTTCTGTGTTGCTGGGCAGCATAGCGAATTGCAGGGAACAGTGCGCGCGGCGTGTATTCGAAAGGTTAGTGGGTGTGGTTGTTTTTGCGTTGGCATCCGCGGTTTGGTGTTTGCGTTGGCATCCGCGGTTTGGTGTTTTTTTCGCTGGCATCCGCGATGCGTTATCTAGCCTCACGCGTCGCCCCTGTGCGGGGCGGCACCTACTTTTCTTTGCCGCCGCAAAGAAAAGTAGGCAAAAGAAAGCGGCTCACACCGCCAGCCCTTGACCTTTGCCCACGGGCCCCCAACGTCCCCACGCTTCACTCGGCAACCACATGATGCATGCCCGTTGCCAGCGCTCTTGCTGGGCGCCTCACGCGCTTCACGCTCCCGCGTCACGCTATGCCCTGCCAGACAGTCCACGGTCGCCTAGGTGGCAAACTGTGTGTAGGCCCTCGGTGCTCCACATGCTTCACTCCAGACCGATTGCGCACGCGCGCCACCCTGTAAGAGCGCTAACGTGTATGTCAGGAAAACCTACACACAGTTTGCCACCTGGGCGGCACATACCATTCGCTGACGCTTGACCGGGTACGGGTATCCGAAGCGGGTGAGGCGTTCATTCGAAGCGTTGGCAACGGGCATTAATCAGCAAGTTGCCGTGTGAAGCGTGGGGACGTCGGGGGCCCGTGGACAAAGGTCAAGAATTGGCGGTGTGAGCCGCTTTCTTTTGCCTACTTTTCTTTGCGGCGGCAAAGAAAAGTAGGTGCCGCCCCGCACAGGGGCAACGCTTGACGCACGCTAACAATTCGCGGATGCCAGCGAAAACGCCAAATCGCGGATCCCACCACAAACCCGACCACACCGAACACCGACCGCAAATTCCACAAACAGAGATTAACCTCTACGCCGCGAAGCTTGAATAGACACAAAACGCAAACGTCCGTTGCATAGAACGCATTCGCCATCATCGGCATAATCCCCCGCATGGACAAACTCCTCGCGTTGAACACATTGCTCGAAGTCGCCGATGCAGGCGGTTTCGCCCGCGCCGCACAGCGCCTCGGCGTCGCCACGTCGTCGGTCACGCGGCTGATGGACGCGCTCGAAGCATCGCTCGGCACAGCCCTGCTCACCCGCACGCCGCGTAAGGTCAGCCTGACGGATGCAGGCACCGCCTACGTCGAGCAGATATCCAAAGTGCTCGACGATCTCGCCGAGGCCGACGAGAGCATTCTCGACAGCGGCGCTGCACCCGTCGGCGCGCTGCGCATCACCGTGCCGTCCGCATACAACCGCATGCGGCTCGCGCCGCATCTCGCCGCGTTTCTCGCCGAGTATCCGCGCGTCGCGCTCGATGTCGTCGTCGCCGATCACTACGCAGACCTCGCCCTCGATCGCATCGACGTCGCCGTGCGCATCGGTCTGCTGTCGCGCGATCCGAATCTCGTCGTGAAGAAACTCGCGGACAATCCGCGCTATCTCGTCGCAAGCCACGACTATCTGCAACGCGCAGGCACGCCGCCGACCCCCGCCGCGCTCGCCGGGCACGAATGTCTGCGCATCGCATACGGCGGCAGTTATCGCGCGCGCCAGGTGTGGACGTTCAGCCGCGACGCGGAACACGAACGTATCGATGTGCGCGGACGGCTCATTTCCAACAGCCTGGAGATGCTGGTCGAAGCCGCGCTCGCCGGGCAAGGGCTGGCGCTGTTGCCGGACTGGCTCGTCAATCACGAGATCGACGCGGGACGTCTGATGCGCCTCTTCACCGATTACGACGTGACGCCGCAGAACGGCGAGGCCGTCGTCTATGCCGCGTATCTGCCCAATCGCCGTCATTCGAGCAAGGTGAAAGCGCTGCTGCGTTTTCTCGAAACGCGCATCGGCGGCGCGACGGAAAGCGCGGCTGAAACGCTTCGTTGAGCAGCGGTCCGGTCTTTTCTCCACGCGTGCGCAATCCCGAAATCAACGCTTGACACGGCATGCGATCCGTTCGACCATTGTGTCCATAATACGATTTTCAAGTCCATAATATGGATGAAATCTTCGGAGACACAATGACAGCCCCAACCAACGGCGTCGACGCGATGACGCCTTATCAACTCCCCAATCCGCCCGAAGCGCTGCGCGAGATCGTCGTCGAGTCGGCGATTCCGCAGGATGAACGCGTCTGGGTGCCGCAGGGAGAGAACGTCTCGTTCCGCCCGCTGTGTCTGAACGTGTCGAGCGGTTACTGGATGAATCTGCTGCGCGTGCGCAAGTCGGGCGTGCTGAGCCGTCATCGCCATCCGCAGGCGGTGCACGGCATGGTGCTCAAAGGGCGCTGGCGCTATCTGGAGCACGACTGGGTCGCGACGGAAGGCAGCTACGTGTTCGAGCCGCCAGGCGAAACGCACACGCTCTATGTGCCCGAAGACGTCGAAGAGATGATCACGTACTTCCAGGTCAACGGCGTCATGTACTACTGCGACCCATACGGCAATCACACCGGCTACGAAGACGTGTTCACGAAGCTCGACATGTGCCGCGCGCACTACGAGCGCGTCGGGCTCGGCGCGAACTATGTCGACCAGTTCGTGAGGTGAGCGGTGAATGCGCCTCTCGACTTGCGCCGCGCATCGTACGACTTTGCGGGCGCAGTGGCCGTCGTGACGGGCGGCTCGCGCGGGATCGGCGCGGCGATCGCGCGCCGGCTCGCGGAATGCGGCGCATCGGTTGCCGTGTGGGATCGCGATACGCAGGCTTCTTTCACCGATAGCCCGCGCATCGCGTGCTTTGCCGTCGATATCGCGGACATCGCATCGGTAGAGCGCGCTGCGCAGGCGACGCTCGAACGCTTCGGCGGCGTGAACGTGCTCGTCAACAACGCGGGCTACGCGGGACCGACGATGCCGCTCGACGAATACGATCCCGCCGAATGGTCGCGCATCGTCGATGTGAACCTCAAGGGGACCTTCAACGTTTGCCGGCAACTGGTGCCCACGCTGCGCCGCGCGCGCGACGCACGCATCGTCAACATTGCGTCGCTCGCGGGCAAGGAAGGCACGCCGAATGCGTCGGCGTATAGCGCGGCGAAAGCGGGCGTGCTGGCGCTGACGAAGTCGCTCGGCAAGGAACTCGCGCGAGGCAGCGTGCTCGTCAACGCGATCGCACCGGCAGCGGTGCGCACGACGCTGCTCGAACAGATGTCGCCCGCGCACGTGCAGACCATGATCGACAAGAGCCCGATGAAGCGCCTCGGGGAGCCCGACGAGGTCGCGGAATTGGCGCTGTGGCTGTGCTCGTCGTCGTGCACGTTCAGCACGGGTGCGGTGTTCGATCTTTCTGGAGGACGCGCTAGCTGTTGATTTGCCGGAAACACCATGCCATTCACGCAATGACTTCCACACAGACTCGCAAGAGCAACGGAGGAGACAGACACATGCAAGCGAAATCACCGCGCCTCAGGCGCATTCAATGGGTCGCGCTAACGTTCCTGACGCTGGCGGGCATCGTCAATTATCTGGACCGCAGCACGCTTTCCATCGCCAATCATTCGGTGAGCGGCGAACTGGGCTTGACGGCGTCGCAAATGGGGCTGCTGCTGTCGGCCTTTTCGTTTGCGTACGCATTTTCGCAGCTTCCCGTCGGCGCGATGCTCGACCGCTTCGGCGCGCGCGTGATGCTCGGCCTGGGCATGTTCGTGTGGTCGTGCGCGCAGCTGTGCGGCGGCCTCGTGCATACGTTGCCGCAGTTTCTCGCGGCGCGCATCGCGCTCGGCATCGGCGAGGCGCCGCAATTTCCGGCGGGCGCGAAAGTCGTCAGCGAATGGTATGCCCTGCGCGAACGTGGCCGCCCGACGGGCATCTTCACCACCTCGTCGACGATCGGCCCGGCACTCGCGCCGCCCATTCTCACCGTGCTGCTGCTCTCGTTCGGCTGGCGCTGGATGTTCGTCGTGATGGGCGTGCTCGGGATTGCGGTGTCGATCGGCTGGTACATGATCTATCGCAATCGCGCCGACATCGCGCTCGAACCGCACGAGGTCAAGCATCTGACGGAAGAAGAGCCGCTCGCGCGCGCGGAACGCAAGATGACGTTCGTGGAATGGCGCGGCCTGTTCGGTTCCGCGACCACGTGGGGCATGATCTTCGGCTTCATGGGCGTGATCTATATGGTGTGGCTGTATCTCACGTGGCTGCCCGCGTATCTCGAACACGAACGGCATCTGACCATCGCGAAGACGGGCTGGGTCGTGTCGATTCCGTACATCTTCGGCACGCTCGGCATGCTGTCGAGCGGCTTCGTCGCCGATGGCCTGATGGCGCGCGGCATGGCGCCCATCCGCAGCCGCAAGTGGCCGATCTGCTGCGGCCTGATCGGCGCGGCCGTGTTCACGGTGCCCGCCGCATTCACGCCGACGCTGACGCTCGCGATCGTCTATCTCTCTCTGGCGATGTACTTCGTCAACCTGGCGAGCGGCGCGGCATGGGCGCTCGTCAGCGTGGCCGCGCCGCGGCACCTCGTGGCGTCGCTGGGCAGCATCCAGAACTTCGGCGGCTATTTCGGCGGCTCGTTCGCGCCGTTCATCACGGGCGTGGTGGTCGACAAGACGCATTCGTTCGTCAACGCGTTCCTGATCAGCGCGGGCGTCGCGTTCGCGGCGGCGCTCGTGTACATGTTCGTCGTGCGCATGCCGATCGCCGAACGCGCTGACGAAGGCGCGGCAGCCGAAACCCGCATGACTCACTCCTGAACTTCACCGATATGACGTTTCAACACGATCTGTTTGCAGGCAAGACGGCCGTCGTCACGGGCGGCACGCAAGGCATCGGCGCGGGCATCGCGCGTCAGCTCGCGGCGCTCGGCGCACGCGTGATCGCGGCGGGTCTCGCGCCGACCGACGAGCAACGCAGCGCGCTCGCCGCCGACGGCATCGAAGCGGTGCCGCTCGACGTCGCATCGAAGGAGGGCGTCGACGCGCTGTTCGCGTCGTTGCCTTCGCTCGACATGCTGGTCAATTGCGCGGGCGTGATACGTCGTGGCGACGAACTCGACCCCGAGGTCTTCGCGCAGGTGATCGACGTGAACCTCACGGGCACGATGCGCGCGTGCGCGGCGGCGCGGCCGCTGTTGCGCGCGCAGGGCGGCGCGATCGTCAACACGGCTTCGATGCTGAGCTTTTTCGGCGGCGGGCTGGTGCCGGGCTATAGCGCGAGCAAGGGCGGCGTCGCGCAATTGACGAAGTCGCTCGCCATCGCATATGCGCCCGACCGCATCCGCGTGAACGCGGTGGCGCCGGGCTGGATCGCCACGCCGCTGACGCACGCGCTGCAGCACGACGACGAACGTTCGAAGGCGATCCTCGATCGCACGCCGCTCGGACGCTGGGGCTCGCCCGACGACATCGGCCCGGCCGTCGCCTTTCTCTGCTCGCCGGGCGCGTCGTTCATCACGGGCACGGTGCTGCCTGTCGACGGCGGATATCTGGTCGCCTGATGGCGGGGCGCAGCGGCTCGTTATAATCGCGTCGCTTTGCCCTGCACAATCAACGCTCCTCACACGACCATGCCGACACCCGCCGCCGACGCGCTCGAAGCCGCACGCGCCACAGGCACCGCCGCTTTTTCGAAGTTCATGTCGGTGCTGCAGTTGATCGCCGATGCGAAGGATGCGCCCAGCGTGCCGCAACTGGCGGCGGCGAGCGGCTTTCCACGTCCGACGGTGTATCGGATCGTCGGCGCGTTGATGGCCGAAGGTCTCGTCGTCGAAAGCCTGCGCGGCGGAACCTTCGAGCTCGGGCCACGCCTGATGACGCTCGCCAGCCGTAGCTGGGAACGCTCGGACGTGCGCGTCGCGGCGGCGGATGCCTTGCAGGCGCTGCGCGACGCGACGCAGGAAACCGTGCACCTCGCCGTGCGCAGCGGCAGCGAGATGGTCTACATCGAAAAACTGGAAAGCCCGCACGCGGTGCGCATGGCCTCGCGCATCGGCACGCGCGTGACCTTGTATTCGAGTTCGGTCGGCAAGGCGTACCTGGCGGCGCTGGACAATGCGGCGCGCGATGCGCTGCTCGAAGGTGTGACGCTCACGCGCTTCACGGCGAATACGATCGTCGAGCCGGATGCGCTGCGCAACGAACTGGATGAGACGCGCGAGCGCGGCTACGCCGAAGACCGCGAGGAAAACGAACCGCAGATCTTCTGCTACGGATGCGCGATTCGCGCCGCGGACGGCTTGCCCATTGCATGTATCAGCGTGAGCATTCCACTGTTCAGGCGCAGCGACACGCCATTGGAAACCTATGTCGAGCCGTTGCGCGCCGCGTGTGCGGCCGTTGCCGAACGGCTCGGGCCTGCGCCGCGTGCGGCAGGCTGAAGCCGCTGAAGCGGGCACTGCACGTTTCTGTCAGAAGCCGGCCACGCCGCGCGTTTTCAACGCGTGCGGCCCGCGCGTCAACTGTTCCTTCAGAAAGTCCACGCACACGCGAATCTTCGCGGACGATGACGCGCGCGCCGACGTCACGGCCCAGACATCGGCGGGTTGATGATGTTGCGGCAGCACGCGCGCGAGCGCGCCCGATTCGAGGCTCGATGCGACGTCCCAGATCGACGCCATGATCACGCCATAGCCTTCGAGCGCCCAGCGCTGGACGATGTCGCTGTGATTCGACGCGATCGGGCCCGTGACCTTCACCGACTTCTCGCCGTCCGGCCCCGTCAGGCGCCACACGCCGAAGCGCTGGTCGCGATCGCGAAACATCAGGCAATCGTGCTGCGCGAGATCGGCGAGCGTGCGGGGCGTCCCCGCCCGCTTCAGATAGGCGGGCGACGCACACAGGATGCGCGCGCTGTCGACGATCTTGTGCGCGATCAGATGCGGCTCCTGGATGTTGCCGACCCGTACGTCGATATCGAAGTTTTCGCCGACGAGATCGACGCGCCGGTCGAGCAGTTCGAGCCAGATTTCGAGTGCGGCATAGCGCTGTCTCAACAGCATGAGAATCGGCGATACGTGATCGCGGCCGAGGCGCAGGCTCGTGCTGATGCGGATCACGCCGCGCGGATCGCTCTTTAGCCCGGCGAAGGCGTCGGACATGCCTTGCACGTCGTCGAGGATTTTCTGCGCCCACTGGAACGCCGCTTCGCCGTCGCTCGTCACGCTGACGCGGCGGGTCGTGCGCAAGAACAGCTTCACGCCCAGACTCTTTTCGAGCAACGCGATGCGCTTGCTCACATGCGAAGGCGAGATGCCCATTTCGGTCGACGCGGTGATGAAGCTCGCGCGGCGGGCAACGGTGCAGAACAACTGCAGGTCGCGCAGGAAGCCGTCATTATTGGCTAATAGCGCATTATGATTTTCCATTTGGCTGCATTGTGTTGGTGATCGGCACGAGTAATCTAGTCGGAATTCACGAAGACGTCCAATCCTGGGCGATAACACGACGAAATCATGAGACAACTGCAGCTTGCCGTCGCCGGCGCCGGCTTGATTGGCCGACGCCACATCGAACTGATCCAGCAGAATCCGCGTTGCCGTCTGTCGGCGATCGTCGATCCGGGCCCCGCCGCGCGAGATGTGGCGAACCACGCCGACGTGCCGCTCTTTCGCACCCTCGGCGAACTGTTCGCCGCCAGCCGTCCCGATGGCGTGGTGCTCGCGACGCCGAACCAGTTGCATGTCGAGCAGGCGCTCGAATGCATCGGCGCGCGCGTTGCCGCGCTGATCGAGAAGCCCGTCGCGCATACTCTCGATGCAGGCGAGCGCCTGCGCGCCTCGGCTGATACGGCGGGCGTGCCGCTTCTGGTCGGCCATCATCGCGCGCACAGCCCGATTCTCGCGAAAGCGCGCGAGATCATCAGAGAAGGGCGGATCGGGAAAGTTGTCGGCGTGATGGGCAGCGCCATGTTCTTCAAACCCGACGATTACTTCGACGCCGCGCCGTGGCGGCGCGAAGCGGGCGGCGGACCCATCCTCCTCAACATGATTCACGAGATCGGCAATCTGCGTTCGCTGTGCGGCGAGATCGTCGCGGTGCAGGCGTTCGCGTCGAATGCGGCGCGCGGGTTTGCCGTCGAAGATACCGTGGCGATCAATCTGCGTTTCGAGAATGGCGCGCTCGGCACGTTTCTGTTGTCGGATACGGCCGCGTCGCCGCGCAGCTGGGAGCAGACCTCGCAGGAAAACAAGAGCTATGCGTCCTACGACGACGAAGACTGCTATGTGATCGCGGGCGATATGGGTTCGTTGTCCGTGCCTACGATGCGCCTGAAGACCTACGCTACCAGGGAGGCGCGCTCGTGGTGGAAGCCGTTCGACGTATCGGTTGCGAGCGTCGGGCGCACGGACCCGCTCGAGCGGCAACTGGATCACTTCTGCGACGTGATCGAAGGCGGCGCACAGCCGCTCGTCACCGTGCACGATGGCCTGCGGAACCTGCGCATTACAGAAGCCATCGCGGAATCGGCCCGAACCGGCGCGATCGTCGATACTCGGGGCAGCGCGACGGTCTGACGCGCTGATTTCGAACCAACGGAGGAAACATGAAAAAAGTACTGATGCTGCATGGGATCAACCACAACATGTTCGGCAAGCGCGATCCGGTGCAGTACGGCACGGTGACGCTCGCCGAAATCGACGATGCATTGCGGGCGCTGGGACGCGAGTTGAATGTCGAGGTCGACAGCTATCAGACCAATCATGAAGGCGACATGTGCGAGCGCATTCACCAGGCATTCACTGACGGCGCCGACGCCGTGCTGATCAACGCGGGCGCGTGGACGCACTACAGCTACGGAATCCGCGATGCGCTCGCGATTCTGACCGTCCCTGTCGTCGAGATTCATATGTCGAACATTCATGCGCGCGAGCCGTTTCGTCATCAGTCGGTTTTCGCGGAAATCGTGAAGGGGCAGATTTGCGGGTTCGGCGTGGACAGCTATCTGCTCGGATTGCGCGCGGCGGTTGCCGCCATCGCATAGGCTTCCCGCCTACGATCGAGACTCCGTTGCCTGCTGTCGGGTACACGGCTTGCTCAGGTGATGGGACGTCGCCGCGCAAGCAGCCCGGGACCATCACTCAAGCAACGGAGGTCGGAACATGCTTTATTACGCGTTGGTTTTCTTCGTTATTGCGCTGATCGCTGCGGTGTTCGGCTTCGGCGGAATTGCAGCGGGAGCGGCCGGCATCGCGAAGATCCTGTTCTTCCTGTTCCTCGTCATCTTCATCGTCACGTTGCTCATGGGTGTCGTGAGACGTTGACGTTGTCGGGCACAGGCGGAGCGTTTTCCGCTTTGTCTGTGCCCGATCTTCCTGTGACGAGCCTTGGCGCGGATGCAATGTCCGCGATCTGTCTTCGCTGCCTTGCGAAGATAAAAGTGTTTTGCTATCCGAACATCAATTGGTACTTCTTCCCGCAATGCGCCTTCTATAAGGCCAATCGGTTCGATTGCGCGAATCAGCCCTTAAATACGCCCTTTTCCGGCGTTTTGGAAATGGCATAAGCCTGGGCATAATGCGATAGACACACAGCGGTTGAAAGAGGGACGCATAAGCGTGTCTTTTTTACCGACGTCATTGCACTAAAGAACTGGTCCCTTCCTCGCTCGCGGCTGCGGCCACATTCCAATCCAGTCCCGTTACGCGCATCACGCGCGCGTGCTCCGTTTTATTTTTATCCGCGTCGACACGCGCCGGCCACCATGTGGCCCGTTTTAGGAATCAACTGATGAAACCGGCAAAGAATACGTTCTGGTCGCGCTACGGCCGCTATGTCATGCTCGGCGTGACGGCCACGGCGTTCGCGGCGCTCGTGACGTTCCTGCATCTGCGTCACGATCAGCGTAACGTGCAAGGCTCGCCGGTACTCACGGGCGTCGCGAGCGAAATGCGCAAGGACGCGTCGGCGTGGACACATCAGGAGCGCGATGCGTCGGAGATGCTGCGCGACATTCGCGAGCACAACGTCACGGCAGTCGGCGTGAGTCCGAATGCGATTCTCGTGTCGACGGGAGACGGCGCGAAGTACTACGTCACCGATCACAACGGCGCGTTCTCGAATGCGCTGCTGCTGGGTGAAATGAAAGCGGACGCGCATTCGCCGTATCAGATGGTGTACCTGCCGGATGCCGATATTCATACGGGCTCCGCGCGCTGGATGGATGCTTTCGACAAGGCCCGCGACGCCATCAGCGTACTGCTGCCGCTGTTGCTGATCGGCGGACTCGTGTGGTTCATGCGCCGTGAAATGACCAGCGGCGCGCGTCTGCTCGAAAGAACGCCCGCGCTTTCATTCGAGGACGTGATCGGCGCAGGCGAGGCGAAGGCCGCGTTGTCGGACATACAGGCCTATCTGACCGACCCGAAGCAGTTCACGGGAATGGGTGTGCGCGCGCCGTGCGGCATCCTGATGACGGGCGGCCCGGGCGTCGGCAAGACGCGTCTCGCGCAGGCGCTTGCGGGCGAGTGCGGGGCGAACTTCATTTCGATCACGGGCAGCTATTTCAGCGCGAAGTACTACGGCGTAGGCATTCAGAAGGTCAAGCATCTGTTCGAACTCGCGCGCAAGAACGCGCCCACCGTTATCTTCATCGACGAAGCCGATGGTCTCGCGAAGCGCACCGATACGGGCGGCGGTCCCGTCGAGGCCGAGAGCAATCGCGTCATCAACCAGTTGCTCGCGGAGATGGACGGCTTCGAATCGAACGAGGGCGTGATCATCGTCGCGGCGACGAATCATCCGGACAATCTCGACGAAGCGTTGCGCCGTCCTGGCCGTTTCGACCGCACGGTGCAGGTGCGTCTGCCCGATCTCGACGATCGCGCGGACATCATCCGCTTCTATGCGGAGCGGCTGACCTCGAAGGCGGAGGATATCGATTTCAATCAGCTCGCGCGGCTGACCACGGGCCTGTCGCCCGCAACGCTCGCGATGGTCGTCAATCAGGCCGGGCTGGTCGCGCGCAAGGCGGGCGACACGATGGTCGCGGCGAAGCACTTTGTCGAAGCGATCAAGATTGCGCGTATCGGCGATGTCAATGGCGCGGAGCGCGCGCTTACTGAAGAGGAACGCACCCGTATTGCTGTTCATGAAGCCGGACACGGACTCGTTGCCGCGCTGCTCGACACGGGCATCCTCGAAGAGGTGACGATTTTGCCGCGCGGCGGCGCATTGGGCGTTGCGCTGATCACGAAGACCCAGGACAAGCACCTGTACCGCGAAACGGAAATGCGCAACGAGATTCAGGTGCTGCTTGGCGGGCGCAACGCCGAATTGCTGATGTTCTCGGAGGCGTCGAGCGGTGCCGCGTCGGACTTGCAGGAAGCCTCGCGCATCAGCCTCGACATGGTGTCGAAGTTCGGCTTCAACGCGGACGGCGATCTGTTCAGCCTGGCCGCGCTGCCCGCGCAGTACGCGGGTTTGCAGATGAAGGGCGCCATCGAGCACGCGAACGTCCTGCTCAAGGATCTGAACGACGCATGCTATGCGCTGCTGCGCGACAACGAACCTGTGCTGCGCGCCATTGCGGACCAGTTGCTCGAATCGGAGACGGTGCCGGGCGAAACGGTGTATCGGTTGATCGACGCGCACAAGACGAGCCGCGACGGCTTGCATCTGGCGGAGCAGCCGGAAGCAGCATAGCGAGCCTCACGAAGCGACTTGGAAAGCGATCCACGAGTGTCGCCAGGAACGGGGTGGCCGGACGCGTACAGTCACCGGAGTGGCCGCTCGAGCGATGGATATCCGCATGGGATCTCGCGCTTCATGCTCTGCACGATCGGGTGACCGGTCTGGTAGCCGCTGACCTTTGTCTCTTGCGCAAAAAGGGGCGGTGGAAAACAAGGCGGCCGATTACCTCGACCCGCCCCCGCCGTGACCGCCTCCGCCGTTTCCGCCCCCGCCGTTCCCACCACCGCCGTGACCGCCTGCGCCGTTTCCGCCTGCGCCGTTTCCACCTGCGCCGTTTCCACCTGCGCCGTTTCCACTTGCGCCGTTTCCACTTGCGCCGTGACCGCCTGCACCGGCACCGCCTGCGCCCGCGCCGCCTGCACCGGCACCGCCTGCGCCCGCGCCGCCTGCACCGGCTCCGCCTGCGCCCGCACCACCTGCACCGGCACCACCTGCGCCCGCGCCGCCTGCGCCGTTTCCGCCTGCGCCGTGACCGCCTGCACCGGCACCGCCTGCGCCGGCACCGCCTGCACCGGCACCGCCTGCACCGGCACCGCCTGCGCCGGCACCGCCTGCACCGGCACCGCCTGCACCGGCACCGCCTGC